>NZ_JAWOTC010000003.1:0-254746 GCF_033338675.1 Vibrio sp. Vb1574 | reverse complement strand
CTGTAGCTCACGCTATCTAGTGCTACCTCACCTTCAATATCGGAAGAGTTTGCCAACAACTGTTCTGCACTGATGGTAATGACTTCATCTTCATCAATGGTGTAACTGGTTACGCCTGCGATTGGTGGATCGTTCACCTCAAGAACGGTAATTCCCGCTGTTGTTGTATCAACCGCGCCGTCCTCGTCAACCACGACAACATCAAGGCTAACATCGCCTGTAAAGTTTTCGTTTGGTGAGAAGGTGTAAGTACCATCGCCATTAATTTCTAGCACACCGTCGTTACCGCTGTAACTCACGCTGCTGATCGCAACATCACCCTCGATATCCGACGAATTAGCCAGTAGTTGCTCATCACTAATGGTGATCGAGTTGTCTTCATGTACTGTGTAGGACGTGCTGCCCGCAACTGGAGGATCGTTCTCTGGCGTCACACTCACATCAATGTTGGCAGAGGTCGTATCCGTACCGTCTGACACATCGAACGTAAAGTTCACATCGCCATTGAAGTTCTCATTCGGTGCGAAGCTGTACGTGCCATCGCCATTGTCGGTTAGGACACCGTCCGTGCCAGTGTAAGTCACACCTTCAACGGTTAGGTTGTCACCTTCTACATCCGTCGCGCCTGTTAACAAGTCAGCATCGGTGAAGGTAAGAAGACCGTCCTCACCCACAGTGAACGCTTGATCTTGTGGCTCTGGTGCGTCATTGACTGGCGTTACCGTTAAGTCGAGACCAGCCGCAACCACTTCTGCCCCGTCAGTCACATCGTAGGTGAACTCGATGTCACCGTAGAAGTTCTCGCTCGGTGTAATGGTGAAGCTGCCATCCTCGTTCATTTCAACCGTCGCATTTTCATCATTGGTGCTCAGGTTGATTGCACTTAGGTCGTCACCATCAATATCAACGGCATGCTCCAGTAACTGCTCTTGAGTTAGCGTAATGCTGTTGTCTTCGGCGGTAACGGCACTGATATCACCCGTTACTTCTGGTGCATCATTGGTTGGCGAGATATGAATCGTCACATCTTGCGTCGCTGTCGCCGTTGTACCTGTATCCACATCGGTAGAAGTTGCGTTCACGGTTAGCGTCACATCGCCATTGAAGTCCGCAGAAGGGATAAACTCTAATCCTTCTAGCTCGCCTGGTTGTAGTGACCAAGTGCCGTCGCCATTATCAACACCCGCTGATAGTGCGCTGCCCTCTGGCACATCTTCAATCAAGATTGAGAGGTTTTCTGAACCATCGGTATCGGTTAACGCTGCATCGATATCAAGCGGCACTGGTGTATCTTCGGTACCAATGATTTGGTAATCCGCGTCCGCTACCGTGATTTCGATGTTGTCGATGCCGAATGACTCGTCAGGAATACTTTGGTTTAGCGTAGAACCAAAGCCTAACTGAAGCTGACCATCTTCCACCGGAACGGTTAAGTTCACTTGGTGTGCTTGGTCGTTCCAACCACTGAAGCCTTCACGTTGAGAGGCTCCGTGGATCACTTCACCCACTTCATTACCATCTGAGTCGTAAAGCGTTGTCGTACCATCTTGAGTACGGAACGCGGAGTTCTCCAAGGTGGTTAGCTGTTCGCCACCTACAAAGATTTGGAACGACTCGCCATCCCAAGAATCGATTTCGTAGAAGCTAAACGAGATATTCACTTCGTTGACATCGCTTGGGATCTCGTAGGTTTTGCTGACCGCTTCATCACCGCCAGTGCCACCAATACGACCCAACATGTCGCCCGTTTCGAAGCCTTGTGAACTTTCGGTGTTTGCGTTCCAACCGTTCGAGCCAGACTCGAAGTTATCAGAGGCAATCACCAAGTCTGAAGCAATCGACAGCTCTGGCATATCAACCACAGATTGAACATCAATGTTCGCTTCAGCAGGAACCGTTGCAGTGCCATCGTTGACGTCAAACGTCACGTTCACGTTGCCATCGAAGTTTTCGTTTGGCGCGAAGGTGTACGTGCCGTCACCGTTATCGACTAACGTACCACTGTCAGAAGCAACGTTTTCAACCGTTAGGTTATCACCATCGATATCACCTGCATTTTGCAGCAATTGCTCTTCGGTGAAGGTGAAGCTTGTGTCTTCTTGCGTAACAAACTGTGGCTGACCAACCGTTGGCAAGTCATTCACTGGGTTCACAGTCAGATCGGCAGTGGCTTGAATGGTGGCATCGCCGTCCGTAATGTTGAAGCTCAGATCAATGTCGCCATTGAAGTCCGCATCTGGTGTGATAGTGAAGCTGCCGTCATCGTTCGCAACAACGGTCGCATTGCCGTCAACAGTGAGGTTCGCTGCGGTTAGGTCATCGCCATCTACGTCGCCTGCTTGCGCAAGAAGCTGCTCTTGGCTGAGAGTGATAGAACCATCTTCATCCACGCTGTAAGCCAAATCACCTGATACTGGAGCATCGTTGACTGGCAATACATCAATGTTTGCATTGGTTGCTACCGTTGCACCATCTTCATCGGTCACGACAACATCTAGGCTGACATCACCGTTGAAGTTTTCGTTTGGTGCGAAGCTGAATGTACCGTCGCCGTTGTCAGTAAAGATACCGTCGGAGCCGCTGTAGCTGACACTATCAATCGCGACGTCACCTTCAACATCAGATGCGTTCGCCAATAGCTGCTCAGAGCTAATGGTGATCACTTCGTCTTCGTTGACTGAGTAGCTAGTTGCACCGGCAATTGGTGGATCGTTCACCTCAAGAACGGTAATACCCGCAGTGGTTGAATCCGTTGCACCGTCTTCATCGACAACCACAACGTCAAGGCTCACTTCACCATTGAAGTTCTCGTTTGGCGAGAAGGTGTAAGTGCCGTCACCATTGTCTTGGAACACGCCATCTGCGCCACTGTAGCTCACGCTGTCGATTGCTACTTCGCCTTCTACGTCAGATGAGTTAGCCAATAGTTGTTCGTTACTGATGGTGATCGAATTATCTTCATGCACCGTGTAAGACGTGCTGCCTGCAACCGGAGGATCGTTCTCTGGCGTCACGCTTACATCGATATTCGCCGTCACGGTATCCGTGCCATCAGAAACATCGAAGGTAAAGTTCACGTCGCCATTGAAGTTTTCGTTTGGCGCGAAGCTGTAAGTGCCATCACCATTGTCGGTTAGGACACCGTCTGCACCTGTGTAAGTGACACCTTCAACCGATAGATTATCGCCATCGATATCCGTTGCACCATCAAGCAGATCTTCATCAGTGAACAGCAAGACGCCATCTTCACCAATGGTAAACGCTTGATCTTCTGGCTGTGGTAAGTCGTTAACTGGATTAACCGTTAGGTCAGCCGTTGCAACAATAGTGTCGCTGCCATCGTTGATATCGAACGTGATATCAATGTCACCATTGAAGTTCGCATCAGGCGTAATGGTAAAGCTGCCATCATCGTTTGCCGTAACCGTTGCATCACCGTCAACCACTAGGTTAGATGCGGTTAGCGCGTCGCCTTCTACATCCGATGCTTGAGCAAGAAGCTGCTCTTGGCTAAGCGTAATTGAATTGTCTTCATCGACACTGTAAGCCAAGTTGCCCGATACTGGCGCATCGTTGATTGGCAATACATCGATGTTTGCATTAGTTGACGCAGTTGCACCGTCTTCATCAACAACCACAACATCTAGGCTCACATCGCCATCGAAGTTTGCGTTTGGTGCGAAGCTGAATGTGCCGTCACCGTTATCAGTAAAGATACCGTCAGAGCCGCTGTAGCTTACGCTATCAATCGCAACTTCACCTTCAACGTCCGAAGCGTTCGCCAATAACTGCTCAGAGCTAATGGTGATGACTTCGTCTTCGTTCACTGAGTAGCTGGTCGCGCCTGCAATTGGTGGATCGTTCACCTCAAGTACTGTAATACCTGCGGTAGTCGAATCCGTCGCACCATCTTCATCGACCACGACAACATCTAGGCTCACTTCGCCATTGAAGTTCTCGTTTGGCGAGAAGGTGTACGTACCGTCACCATTGTCTTGGAACACACCATCTGTGCCGCTGTAGCTAACGCTATCAACCGCGACATCTCCTTCGACGTCAGATGAATTCGCCAGCAACTGCTCGTCACTAATGGTGATCGAGTTGTCTTCATGCACTGTGTAAGACGTGCTGCCTGCCACCGGTGGATCGTTCTCTGGAGTGACTGTCACATCGATATTCGCGGTCACGGTATCCGTGCCATCAGAAACATCGAAGGTAAAGTTCACATCCCCATTGAAGTTCTCATTCGGTGCAAAGCTATACGTACCATCGCCATTGTCAGTTAGGACACCATCTGCGCCTGTGTAAGTGACGCCCTCTACCGATAGGTCATCGCCATCAATGTCCGTTGCACCATCAAGCAGGTCTTGGTCAGTGAAGGTCAACACACCATCTTCACCAATGGTGAACGCTTGATCTTCTGGCTGCGGCAAATCATTAATTGGGTTAACGGTTAGGTCCGCTGTTGCAACAATAGTGTCGCTGCCGTCGTTGATATCGAACGTGATATCAATGTCGCCATTAAAGTTCGCATCTGGCGTGATAGTGAAGCTACCATCGTCGTTTGCCGTAACCCTTGCATCACCGTCAACCATTAGATTAGATGCGGTTAGCGCGTCGCCTTCTACATCCGATGCTTGAGCAAGAAGCTGCTCTTGACTCAACGTGATTGAGTTGTCTTCGTCGACGCTGTACGCCAAGTTACCCGAAACTGGTGCATCATTGATTGGTAAGACATCGACTGTGATGTAAGTATCGACCTCTGCGCCGTCTTCATCACGAATGGTCACATCCAACTGCACTTGACCATTGAAGTTTTCATTCGGAGCAAAGCTACAAGTACCATCGCCGTTTACTGAGAAGATACCATCTGGACCGTCGTAGCTGATGCCTACTAGCTCAACATCCCCTTCAACATCCGAAGCATTCAGTAGCACTTGAGATTCACTAAAGGTTAGAACTTGGTCTTCATCGATAGTGTATGCGGTAGGACCTGCGATTGGTGGGTCATTTACCTCAATCACAGTAATGCCAGCAGTGGTAGAATCCGTTGCACCTTCTTCATCAACAACGACAACATCTAGGCTCACCTCGCCGCTGAAATTTTCGTTTGGTGAGAAGGTGTACGTACCATCACCGTTGATTTCCAGCACGCCATCGTTACCGCTGTAGCTCACGCTATCAATCGCCACTTCGCCTTCTATATCAGACGAGTTAGCCAACAGCTGTTCGTTACTAATGGTAATCGAATTGTCTTCATGAACGGTGTAAGCCGTGCTGCCTGCAACCGGTGGATCGTTCTCCGGCGTCACGCTTACGTCGATATTCGCCGTCACGGTATCCGTGCCATCGGAAACATCGAAAGTGAAGTTCACGTCGCCATTAAAGTTCTCGTTTGGTGCGAAGCTATATGTGCCATCACCATTGTCAGTAAGAACACCGTCCGCGCCTGTGTAAGTGACGCCCTCAACAGATAAGTCATCCCCTTCAATATCGGTAGCGCCTGTTAGGAGATCCGCATCAGTAAAGGTCAGCACACCATCTTCACCAATGGTGAACGCTTGATCTTGTGGTTCAGGCGCATCGTTAACTGGTGACACCAATAACTCAAGGTTGGTTGAGACAACATCATCGCCGTCAGACACATCGAACGTAAAGGTGATGTCACCATTAAAGTCCGCATCTGGCGTTAAGGTGTAAGTACCGTCACCATTGTCTGTGATGGTGATGTTTTCATCATCCGTTGCCAAGTTCAGTGCTGTCAGTTGGTCTCCATCCAAGTCACGCGCATTAGCGAGCAAATCTTCTTGCGTGATTAGGATTGAACCATCTTCTTCAACCACAGCAGAAACAGGCAATGCTTCAGGCGTATGTTCAATGTGAGCACCCGTTGCATTGACGTAGATGGTTTGAGAAACGGTTTCAGAATCATTATTTGATAGCTCTGTCGCCGTTGCCGTTACATTGATTTCTAGCTGTTGGTTAAAGTCTTCTGGCAATTGAATCTGTAGCTCTTGTTCAATTGCTGTGGTTGGAAGCGTTACAGAACCATCTGGACCGACTGTTACTTCACCGCTGTAGATCTGGCTGTTCACTTCACCTACATCAATGGTGAAGTTGAAGTCACTATAATCGGCATCGCCGCCACCGTAGAGATCTTCAAAGCCGTAAACCAGTTCACCGTCTTCGTTCACAGTAGTTCGAGTATGTTCAATGCCATCTTGGTTGAGCTCTGAGCTTGTGCCGCCATGGAAGACTGCATCACCAAATTGGCTTTGAATCACGGTTTCAGAACCATCAGCACCCACAAACACGAGTTGTGGGTCGACCGTATCCATGTTCGCAGGAGAGCCATCTGCCGCACGGAACTCATACTGACCATCTTGCATGGACGCAAAGTCATTGAAGTTATGACCGTTAGGAATCAAGAATAGGTTGAAGCTTTCCCCTTCCGAGATTTGGAAGCTGAACTGATCTTGTCCCGGAATGAGGTCACCGCCTCCGCCAACTTGAGAGGCGTTTTCGTACACCACTTCAACGCCCGTGATATTGCCGTCTTCATCAACTTTGTAATAGCCAGCTGCGTTTTGGTAACCCGCGGTTTCACCTTCAAAGGTAACCGTGATTTCAGTATCGTTAAAACTGGTGATACCGTTGTCTTGATCGTTAAGTACCCCTTCGTTGTCGTAGCTGATCACCGAACCTTCTGGAACGCCATCAACGGTCACAGTCAGCGTTTCTGACAAGTCTTGGTCAACCAATGCTGCGGCGATGTTCACTTCAACAATACCGCCTGGCTCAACCAAGATCGCTTGGTCATCCACGTTTCGACCGTCGCCATCAGTGATGACTAGGTCTGGCGCATCTGCCACGGCTTCGATATGGACATTAATGTCTTGCTCAACTTCATCCGTACCGTCAGAAACCGTAAAGCTGAACTGCAAGTCACCACTGAAGTGCTCTTCTGGTACGAAGCTAAATGTACCGTCACCGTTGTCCGTTACAGTACCTTCATCACCGGAGTAGTTAATGCTGGTAACGGTGAGGTCATCACCATCAATATCAATCGCGCCACTTAGCAGATCTTCTTGCGTGAACAGGATGCTGCCATCCTCTTCAATTTGGTACATGCCAGGCGCAACAATTGGAATGTCATTGACTGGATTCACCGTCAATGTCATTTCATTAGCAACACTTAGTTCACCGTCACTCACTTCATAAGTGAATGCAATGTCACCATTGAAGTTTTCCGACGGTGTCACCGTGAAGGTGCCGTCGCCGTTATCCACGATAGAGGCATTCGGATCATTGGTTTCTAGTGCCGTTGCGTATAGGTCATCACCATCTTGATCGCTGGCATTTTCAAGCAGCATTTCTTGTGTCACGAGGATAGAGCCATCCTCGTCCACGTCTGCCACGATTGGCGCTGCTTCTGGTGCGTCGTTGACGAACTCAACTTTCAAGTCGATGTTTGCCGCCACCACATCGGTGCCATCACTCACATCAAACGTGAGGTCAACATTACCAAAGAAGCCCTGCTCTGGCGTTAACGTGTAGGTGCCATCGCCATTGTCTGTCACTTGAACCGTATCGCTTGAGCTCGTCACGTTCACAACAGATAAGTCATCGCCTTCGATGTCCGTCGCTTGAGCCAGCAGCTCTGCTTCAGTAATCGTGATGGCTTCACCGTCTTCTGTGGTGAAGGACAAATCAGGTACATCTGGCAGGTCGTTCACTGGGTTAACAGTGAGGTTTAGATCCGCGGCGACGGTTTCGATCGCGTCAGTTACGTCATAAGTAAATTCGATTTCACCAAAGAAGTTTTCACTAGGCGTAATCGTGAAGCTACCATCAGCGTTCTCAACGATGGTTGCATTAGGATCGTTGGTCGACAGGTTCACCGCTTCAAGGTTGTCACCATCCACGTCCGTCGCGTTCGCTAACAAGTCTTCTTGAGTGATGGTAATTGAGCCATCTTCATCAACGACCGCATCAACAGGACCGCTGACCTCTGGACCTTCGTTGACGATCTCAACATCGATCTTCGCAGTGCTTGGTGCACTTGCTTGACCGTCGCTGATATCGAAGGTCAGGTTCACTTCACCGTAGAAGTTCGAAGTTGGCTCGAAGGTAAAGGTGTTGTCGCCGTTGTCTGTCAACGTACCTTGTGACTGGTCAACAAGCAGTAGATTCTCGATATGAAGAATGTCGCCATCCACATCGGTCGCACCTGATAACAGGTCTTTTGCTTCGATGATGATGGTGCCGTTTTCTAGCATTTGAGTATGCAGCGGTGCACCAGGAACTGGCACATCGTTGACCGGAATAACGGTCAGATCTAGATGGGTATCGACTTCATCGGTGCCATCGAAGACTTTGTAATCGATATCGACTTCACCATTGAAGTTTTCATTCGGCATAAAGGTGTAAGTGCCGTCGCCATTGTCGACAAGCTCACCGTTATCACCGCTGTAAGAGATATCAGAGATAGACAGCGCATCGCCTTCCACATCACTTGCATTGGCAAGCAGATCGTCCGCGCTAAACGTAATGCCCACATCCTCATCAGTCGACAACACAATCGGACCAGAAACGATTGGCGCATCGTTTACTGCTTCGAAGTTGATGTTGATGATGTTGTCGTCAGTGAGTTCACCATCCGTAACTTGGTAACCCAGCTCAATCTCACCGTAGAAGTTCTCATCTGGTGTGACTGTCCATGTACCATCGCCGTTGTCAGTTAACGTAGCGTGCTCCGCGTTATCCCCCACCAGCTCTAGGTTTTGAATATCAAGAACATCGCTATCGATATCACTCGCTTGTGCGAGAAGCTGCTCTTCTGTGATAACCACAGAGGCAAACTGCGTAGAACCTTCGGTATCGATGGTCACATTTGGCAAGTCAGCGGTCAGTTCGATTTCACTGTCACCTTCTCGGATATTCAGTTCTACCGTCTCCGTGATTTCCGTGCCGTCCACGCCAATAGATGTGAACACTGCTTCATCATGACAAGTTTGCGATACCGTCATGTTTTGAACCACGTAAGTACCGTTACCTTGAATTGTTCCTAGCTCAAAGTAAGACACTGGCTCGTTCACCGTTAGGGTGTAATCCGTCTCATAGCTACCACGATCTTCTTTGTGGTAAGTCATCGAGTCGATCAAGTCACCATCGGAGTTGAATGCACGAATTTCGACTTCGGTAAAGTGGCGAGACTCTTCCATAAACCAGCCACCTAGACCGTCTAGGTGGAAGCTGATTTCGTTGATGTCTTGACCTTCAACGCTCACAGTCAGTTTTTCATCACCACTCAAGCCTTGACGGTCAGTATCACCAATACCGTGACCGATGTGTGTTTTACCATTCCACGCACCGAGTGGGTCATCATTACTTTGAACGGTAACTTTCAAATCACCATCAACAAACTCACGTGTGTAAGGGTCAACAGCAGTACCCCAATCATCGAGGCTAGCGTTGTCATCAAAGGTACCAATTTGACTCGTGTGCGTACCGTTTGCCAATGCGTCATCATTTGGAATGAAGCGCACTTCCGTATCTGCAGGCACCTCCTGCCCGACTTCTAGCTGTACCCATTCGTCATTTAGATTTGCTTCAATGATGCCGTTTTCAGGGGCTTGGTCGAGACGTAACGCAGGCTCTTCACGCAGAGAAACACCCACGGTTTGATCTTCTTCTGCTTGAATAAAGATCTCGTCGCCCGCTTCTGGCGCATCGTTGACAGGATTAACGGTCAGATCCAACGTGGTCAGAACATCATTTTCGCCATCGCTGATGTTGTAAGTGAAGTCCAACTCACCGTTAAAGTTTTCCGTATGCGTAATGGTGAAAGAACCATCATCGTTGGCTACGATCGTCGCATCTGGGTCATTGGTTTGTAGATTGCTGGCAACAAGGTCATCACCTTCAATGTCTGTCGCATTCGCAAGCAACTGTTCTTGCGTGATGGTGATGGCATTATCTTCATCCACTTCAGCTTGAATGCCTGACGTTTCTGGTGCGTCATTCATCGCGATAACATCGATGCCTGCGGTTGTTGTATCCGTTGCACCATCTTGGTCAATAACCGTAACGTCGAGCGAAATGTTACCGTCAAAGTTCTCATTTGGCGTAAAGGTATATGTGCCGTCGCCATTGTCCACGAAGCTACCGTCGTTACCAGAGTAGCTAACATTCGCCAAGACTACGTCGCCTTCCACATCAGAAGAGTTGGCTAACAACTGCTCGTCACTAATGGTGATTTGACCATCTTCTTGAACCGTGTAAGACGTAGAACCTGCCACCGGTGGATCGTTCACTGGTGTCACGCTGACATCAATGAATGCTGGTGTTGAACCTGTGCCGTCAGACACATCGAATGTGAACTGAACATCACCGTTGAAGTTCTCATTCGGCGCGAAGCTGTAAGTGCCATCACCATTATCGGTAAGCACGCCGTCCGCACCTGTGTAGAGAACATTTTCGATAGACAGATCATCGCCGTCAATATCCGATGCGCCTTCCAATAGGTCTGCATCCGTGAAAAGCAAGGTGCCGTCTTCTTCTACCGTGAACTGTTGATCTTGCGCTTGTGGCAAGTCATTCACAGGATTAACCGTAATATCCAGACCAACTTGTACCGAGCCGCCATCGTTATCAATGATATCGAAGGTCAGATCTAGGTCACCGTTGTAGTTTTCATCCGGTGTGATGGTGTAGCTGCCATCATCGTTGTATTGAATCGTCGCGTTGTCATCTGTCGATAGATTGATGGCTTCAAGGTTCTCGCTATCAATATCGCCCGCTTTGGCAAGCAGCTGCTCTTGGCTTAGCGTGATTGAGCTGTCTTCGTTGATGGTGTAAGCCAAATCACCCGATACTGGTGGATCGTTGATTGGCAATACGTCGACATTGATGTGCGTATCAACGGTTGCCCCATTTTCATCTTGAATGGTCACATCCAACTGAACTTGACCATTGAAGTTCTCGTTTGGTGCAAAGCTGCAAGTACCATCACCATTGACGGTAAAGATACCATCCGAGCCTTCATAGCTGATGCCAACAAGCTCTACATCGCCCTCAATATCAGATGCGTTGGCAAGAATTTGTGACTCACTGAATGTCAGTACTGAATCTTCATCAATCGTGTAAGACGTTGGACCGGCAACTGGAGGATCATTCACTTCAATGACGGTAATGCCTGCGGTCGTTTCGTCAATCGCACCTTGCTCATCCGCCACAATCACATCAAGGCTGATATCACCACTGAAGTTCTCATTCGGCATGAAGGTGTAAGTACCGTCACCGTTGTCTTGGAATACGCCATCGGTGCCTGAATAGGTCACGCTATCGATGGACACCGCGCCTTCCACATCCGAAGAGTTAGCCAGAAGCTGCTCGTCGGAAATCGTAATCGCATTATCTTCATCAACCGTGTAAGACGTTGAACCCGCAACCGGAGGATCGTTCACTGGAGTGACGCTCACATCCACATTGGCAGGTACGGTCTCAGTGCCGTCAGAAACACCAAAGCTAAAGCTGACATCGCCGTTGAAGTTTTCGTTTGGTGCAAAGGTGTAAGTACCATCGCCGTGGTCAGTCAGCACACCATCGCTGCCTGTGTAGCTAATGCCATCAACCGTTAAGTTATCGCCATCGATGTCGGTCGCCCCTGCAAGCAGGTCTGCGTCAGTAAACTGAAGCGTGCCGTCTTCTTCAACACTAAACTGCTGGTCTTGAGGAACAGGAAGATCATTAACCGGATTAACCGTTAGATCTGCCGTTGCTTGGATAGTGTCTGTGCCGTCCGTAATGTTGAATTGGATATCAATGTCACCATTAAAGTCCGCATCTGGTGTAATCGTGAAGCTGCCATCATCGTTCGCTGTAACGGTTGCGTTTCCATCCACCGTCAAATCACTAGCAGTCAGGTCATCGCCCTCAATATCAGACGCTTGAGAAAGAAGTTGCTCTTGGCTGAGTGTAATCGCACCGTCTTCATCAACACTGTAAGCCAAATCACCCGATACTGGCGCATCATTGATTGGCAATACATTCACATTGATGACGGTATCAACTTCTGCTCCATCTTCATCTCGAATGGTGACATCAAGTTGAACTTGTCCGTTAAAGTTCTCGTTTGGCGCGAAGCTGCACGTGCCATCATCGTTAACGGTGAAAATGCCATCCGGCCCATCGTAACTAATGCCAACAAGCTCTACATCGCCTTCCACATCAGAGGCATTCAACAGCACTTGCGACTCACTAAACGTCAGAACTGAATCTTCATCAATAGTGTAAGAAGTTGGTCCAGCGACTGGTGGATCGTTCACTTCCAGTACTGTAATGCCAGCAGTGGTGACATCCGTTGCGCCTTCTTCATCAGCGACGACAACATCAAGCGTCACTTCACCATTAAAGTTTTCATTTGGAGAGAAGGTGTACGTACCGTCACCATTGATTTGCAACACACCATCGCTGCCAGAGTAGCTCACGCTATCAATCGATACATCCCCTTCTAAATCCGAAGAGTTTGCCAACAGTTGCGCGTCAGAAATGGTAATAGAGTTGTCTTCGTGAACCGTGTAAGACGTTGAACCAGCCACAGGAGGATCATTCACCGGCGTAACGCTCACATCCACATTCGCTGAAACTGTATCTGTGCCATCAGATACGTCGAAGCTGAAGTTTACATCACCGTTGAAGTTCTCATTTGGCGCAAAGCTATACGTGCCATCGCCATTGTCAGTTAGAACGCCGTCGGTTCCTTCGTAGCTGATTCCCGTTACAGAAAGGTCATCGCCTTCAATGTCGGTCGCACCTGCAAGCAGATCCGCATCGGTAAATTGTAGCGTGCCGTCCTCTTCCACACTGAATTGTTGGTCTTGAGGAACAGGCAGATCGTTGATTGGATTAACGGTTAGGTCAGCGGTTGCTTGAACGGTATTCGTGCCATCTGAAATATCAAAGCTAATGTCGATATCACCGTTGAAATCTGCGTCCGGCGTGATGGTGAAGCTACCATCGTCATTTTGAGTCACCGTCGCGTTGCCATCTACCGAAAGGTTAGAAGCCGTCAGTGCATCGCCTTCCACGTCAGAAGCTTGCGACAACAACTGTTCTTGGCTCAAACGAATCGAGCCATCTTCATCCACTGAGTAAGCAAGATTGCCAGATACTGGCGCATCATCAACTGGCGTAACGTTAACATCAATGTTGGCAGAAACCGTATCTGTGCCATCGGACACATCAAAGCTAAAGTTCACATCGCCATTGAAGTTTTCATTTGGCGCAAAAGTGTAGGTCCCATTACCGTTGTCGGTCAGGATGCCGTCACCACCGTCGTAGCTTACGCCCTCAACCGTTAGGTTATCGCCTTCAATATCCGTTGCACCACTGAGCAGGTCTGCGTCCGTAAAGATCAGCGTGCCATCTTCTTCCACGCTGAACTGTTGGTCTTGAGGAACAGGCAGATCGTTGATTGGATTAACGGTTAGGTCAGCGGTTGCTTGAACGGTATTCGTGCCATCTGAGATATCAAAGCTGATGTCGATATCACCATTAAAATCTGCGTCCGGCGTGATGGTGAAGCTACCATCGTCATTTTGAGTTACCGTCGCGTTGCCATCTACCGAAAGATTAGATGCCGTCAGTGCATCGCCTTCCACATCGGAAGCTTGCGACAACAACTGCTCTTGGCTCAAACGAATCGAGCCATCTTCATCCACCGAGTATGCAAGATTGCCAGATACTGGTGCATCGTCGACTGGCGTAACGCTTACATCAATGTTGGCAGAAACCGTATCCGTGCCGTCGGACACATCAAAGCTAAAGTTCACATCGCCATTGAAGTTTTCATTTGGCGCAAAAGTGTAAGTCCCATTACCGTTGTCGGTCAGGATGCCGTCGCCACCGTCGTAGCTTACGCCCTCAACTGTTAGGTTATCGCCTTCAATATCCGTTGCACCAGCAAGCAGGTCAGCATCGGTGAAGATCAGCGTGCCGTCTTCTTCCACCTCAAAGGTTTTATCTTCCGGCACTGGTGCGTCATTGATTGGACGAACAGTTAAATCAATCGAGCTAGAAATGGTTTCTTGACCATCACTGATATCAAACGTTAAGCCGAGTTCACCATTAAAATCAGTATCAGGTGTGACGGTATAAGTGCCATCACCATTATCCACAACCGATGCATTAGCACCCACTTGCACGTTGAATGCGGCAAGATCATCGCCATCAACATCACTCGCGTACCCGAGAAGTTGTTCTTGAGTGAAGGTAATAGTGCCATCTTCATCCATGATGTATGCCAGATCTTGCCCTACTTCTGGCGCGTCATTTTCACCTTCGACTTTAATTTGGAACGTCTCGCTCGTAGTTTCGGAGTCGAAATCGTCTTCTACTTGCGTCGTGGTTTCTTCGCTGGTGTCTTGTACATCCACCGCGAAGCTCTCTTCAGTGGTTTCTGAATCTAGCTCGTCACCACCTTGAGAACCTTCAGAGTCTGAAGAAGCACTTGGCGCAGATGAAGTTTGTACCGCTTGTCCTTGCGCTTCATTGCCTTCTGCGTCCGAACCACCTTCAGAGCCAGAGGCATCACCACCACCGACCGCTTGGGCACCCGCCCCAGAATCCGAACCACCGCTGCCCAGAGCCTCGTCACCTGATTCTCCGCTAGAAGCTACACTATCAACAACATTGGATTGTGCAGCGTCAGAGTCGCTGCTACTTTCAGTATCCTCTTCTTGAACTGCGCCACCCGAGCTCACTGCTTCTTCTTCCGTACCCGCGCCACTAGGATTTTCTTCCATCGCACGATTGGCTTCATCAACAGCATCTGCACTTTCAGCACCGGTCGCTACAGTCGAAGAGACGGTCGACTGCTGTTTTTCTTCTTTTGTCCCCGTATCCTTCGTTTCTGTTTGCTCTACCGCATCGTTAAGCTTTTCATTGTCTTTTTCTTGATTAGTGTCGCCTGCCATTACAGCCTCCGTTGCTTTTAGCTAACTGATCGTATTTAGAGGCAGTAAAGGACACCATTTTTAGAAACCAACTTTTTTATACAACTTTTTTCATACCTTTCGAGTTCTATAAAAACAAAAAAATTTGAAAACCCAGTATAAAGATCCTTACTTGTTGTCATTAAAGCAATTAGTGCGGTGGGATAATGATAAATATGACAAATCTGTTGCGCTCAGTCGACAACAGCCATAAAGGGCTGCAATTGCTATTAGGCGATTTTTACCAAGATTTCAGTGATGCAGGGATTGATATTGAGATGCTGCATAAACAAAACCGTTTTGAAGCACTCAGATGTTATTCAAAAAGACTAAAGACCATTCTCGTCTTGTTATGTGATGACGACTTACCACCAAAATTGGCAAAGCTTGAACACTTAAACAAACACCATTTCCCTGCTCCTAATGAATTGATCGAGGACGTTAAAACCGAGCTTAACAACGTAAACAGACAAATTAGCCAGCTGTTAAAAATCGAAAATTCAATCGATAGCCGCACAGGTAGTGAATCATAGGGGTGGCTCATGAGTAATAAGCAAATAGAACATCACCTCAAAAAGGCGCTTGTTTCGAACAACGAAGCTTCGAAAGTAACAGCAGACGATACAATCGTGCTAGCAAGTGCAATGACCAGCGTACACAAAACCTTGCTGGTTATCTTTTTGCTTTCCATGGTGGCTATCGCCGTGGCATCTCAGGCTCGTATCGACATTGTGGTGTCGGTGCGCGGTGAGCTATTGCTCGAATCTGACATCGAAAAAGTGCAACACCTTGAAGGCGGTATTCTAGAAGAAATGCTAGTGCGCAAAGGCGAAGTGGTTTATGAAGGTCAACCTATTGCACGCCTTCGCTCTCTGGATAGAAACACTCAACTTGATACGGTAAACACAGAGATCATTCAGCTTGAGCTAGACAAGATTCGTTACGAAAGCCTGCGCGATATGGTGGAACCCGATTTTTCTTCCTACATCGAAAAGTACCCAGAATTAGTGCAAGTCAACATGAATACCTGGCAGCAAGAATTTTCTAAAAACCGTTCCAATGAAGAGTTGATCACTCACGATATCCAACATAAGAATTCGCTTATTGATTCAATGCTCAAGCGCCGTAAAAGCTCCGAGAACCAGCTCTCCTTGATACGCAAGCAGCTCAATATTAAGAACACCTTGTACAAAGAGGAAATGGCGTCTTACGTCGATGTTCTGAATATGCAGGTTCAAGAGTCAAACATGGTGCGTGAGATAGAAAACCTTGATGAGTCGGTCATGAATGAGCGCTTCCAACTCGACAAACTAGAGAAGCAGTACCGAGACTTGGTGGAGAATCGTAATGCCGAGTATCAAGCACAAATCATTCAAGCAAACAAGGACTTAAAGTTGAAACGTATATTACGTCCTCAACACTCAGATAAAGTGGATCGCCTCGTGGTTTACGCCCCTATTGACGGTGTAGTAGATAAAGTGCACTTCAACTTCCGCTCCGCTGTGATACCGCCAGGTGAAAGCATCGCGGACATTGCACCGATCAATAACGCCCTTCACGGAGAGGCGAAGATCCCGCGTAAAGACATGGGTTTTGTAGAAATCGGACAAGCGGTCAAAGTGAAGATGGATACCTACAACTTTGCCAAATACGGATTTTTGGAAGGTCGAATTGCATCGATCAGCCGTTCTTCTTATGAAGAAGAAGACGCTGAATTCTACCTCGCGGAAATCCAAATCAGTCAAAACTATCTAGAGCGCGGAGGCACACAATACAAGCTGTCCCCTTATATGGAGTTTACCGCAGACGTGAAAACAGGTTCACGCCGGGTGATCGAATACGCAGCGAAGCCGGTTATGTCGGCTATCGAAGACGCATTCGATGAGAGGTGATGGATGAGTAGCAAACCTTCTTACAATATTTCCGTTCCTGTTATGCGCCTAAGCATCGCTTTCAGCTTGATGCTGGCTGCCCTCGCCTTTTATTTGTATATCTCTTGGGAAAAAGTGGATTCAGTCGAGAAAGTGCAAAACGCGCCTCTTTTGGTTCAAGCTCAACAGCTCAACCAAACTATCGAGTTTGATATTCAAACGCTTCAACGCTGTTTAAGCGCACGTTATTGCAGTACAACAGAGCTTGATTTTGAGGTTCTGAAAGACGAAATTGACCAATTTAAGTCGCTCGCGTCACTCAACAAAACCGAGTTTAGCTTGGTGGGCGCGACCGAATACACGCAGCTTGAACTGGCAATCAATCGCTTCTCAGACAGCCAAAAAACACGCGACGATGTGTTGGCACTGTACCTCTCGCTCACCAATAACTACCTACAAATGGACGACAACTACAGGACCATATTTAACAACCATGCGAGCGACCTAATGATGGAGAAAAACGAGTTCTTCATTTGGTTGTTTGTGGTCGTTGTCGTACTGGTTGGTATCGCAGTGCTATCGAACTTGGTGGCAATCCTTAAACTGAAAAAATCCAGCTCGAATGAGCGTGACATTGACCAAGAATTCGATGAGCTTTATCAAGAACTCAAACAACTGGATTTACAAAGGCTGGAAGAGTTGCTGAATGAAGTGAGCATCAATCCGAAGCAGCGTCAGATCTACTCACACCTAAAACTGATTTTCAGCAAACTCGAAGAGCAAAAACGCAATAACGATCTCTACAAGCAGCTCTATGCTCTGATTGGTTACGAGATTCGTGGCATCACCAACACCATTAACGGCGGCGTGCAATATCTCGTTCAAGAGACCGATGAGAGCGGAGTGTTGATGGCGCAAGATATAACCTCGGCTGCCAATACCCTGTCTGAATTGGCAGAGAACTACAACCGACTCATTTCACAAGGGACCGAGAGCAAATCGAAAGAGTTTTCACTGCTGAATGTACTGTCTGAATTGATGATTCACATCAGTTCAAAAGTGCAGCGCAATGAAGGTGAGCTAGACTGCTTTATCTCAGATAACTTACCAAACCGTGTTGAAGGACAATCCACCAGCTTATTCTGGGTGTTGTTCCTACAGCTATCAAATGCCATCCAACTCAAAGCCGACAAGAAACTGTTTGTCACCATTGAATCAGGTGCGGCGTCAGACATTGAAAATACCCGCCTGACCATCAATCTAAACTTCTTAACCACGCTGGATGTGCCGCTTGCCAAGCTCAATACCCTACACTGGAGCGACCATAAACAGCACACTGCAACCAAAGACGATTTGGCGAAAAGCGTGTTGAAAGATTATGGCTATTACGAGAGCCATTGGTATCAATCGGGCAATCAGGAACGTTTTCAAATTCAGCTCGATTTGAAAGCCAAAAGCTTCCACACCGAGAAAACTCGCTTCGACAATAAGCGCCTATTACTGTGTGCCAACTCTCAGCTGCGCATTGATGTGATGAACAAAATGTTAGTCAACTTGGGCTTAGAGATTACGCCAATTCGAACGCCGAACGAACTCTTCTCTGCGGCAAAAACCTTTGGCGAATACGATGCCATCATGCTGACCGACACGTTCGAGCCAAACAAGCTGCCCTCACTGAGCAAAACGGTGAAATCGCAACTGCGCAATCACCCGAATACTAAATTGCTGCTTTCAGTCACTAGCACTCAGCAAGCACAAGAGAGCCATACCTTTGTCGACAAGATTCTGAACTCTCCTGCGATTCCGTATGAGTTCATCCCCAATCTTTTAGCAATCATGGAAGCGGAAGCCTCAGAAGATCAGATGGAGAACAGCTCATTCCTGATTGTTGAGGATGACCGTGTTCAACAGATTCTACTCAAACGTATTTTGAGCAAGCAAGAATACGAAGCCGATACCGTTGGCGATGGCGCAGACGCCGTTCAGCACTTCATGAATCAGCGCTCGGATATCATTTTTATGGACTGCATCATGCCAGGCATGGGCGGTATTGAAGCAACCAAACGCATTCGACAATACGAACAAGAGAACGGACAAAACCCCTGCACCATCATAGGTGCGACAGCATTGACCAGCAGTAATGAACACCAAGCTTGTATCGAAGCTGGAATGGATTACGTGATCAGCAAACCTTATAAAAACGACGAAATCATCAAGGTGATCAACAAGTATGTGGCGGTACAGAAACTTAACTAGCTGCGTATTGGCAGCGCTTACATTGAGCAATGCTCCTTCGGCAATGGCGACCACCTTGCTTGAGGCGGTCAAACTCGGCTTGGAAAACAACTTATCTCTGCGCGCTAGTGACAAAGGCGTGGAAGAAAACGAATACAACATCGACATTAGCCGCTCTAAGTTCCTACCCTATTTAAACGGTGCTGCTGATACCACATGGAATGAAAACGAGACCATATTAACGGGAACACCGGATACGCGTTCTAGCTACAACTCAAACAGCTACAGCGTGTCTTTATCTCAATCAGTGTTTAACCTTGGCGACATCTTCAAATACGGCACCGCGAAACTTGATTTCAACATTGAAGAAATCAAACACGAGAACAAAATCCAGAGCACCATTTCTGAAATCGCGACGCAATATTTCGAGTACCTGAAAAACAACGCGCAAATCAAAGCCACCAAAGTCGAGCTTAAATCGTCTGAAACACGTGAGCGCCAAATGCGTCGCAACGTGGAGCTTGGCAACACTGCGGCGAGCGAGTTGTATGAGGTAATTGCTCAGAAAGAAGGCATTGCCAACCGCTTAAGAACCTTAGAGAAAGATCGACGTGTGATTTTGAACGGTTTAGAGATTCAAGTTCAATATCCAGTCACCCCATCGCAGGACATCTACGAAAGCGTGCCCTTGGCGGAAATCAGCGAATCCGAACAACGCGCGATTCTTGAACAAGCTTTGAAGCTCAATAACGATTTATTGGTTGCGAAGAAAACCGTAGAACGCAGCCGAAGAGGGTTGAAAGAAAGCGGTTCAAACTTTGTGCCGACCGTGTCACTCTCTGCCAGTTACCGTTATGACGATGCGAACAACTATGACCGAACCGACCCCACCGCAACAGGGGACAGTAACTCCACCAGCGTCGGTTTGAACTTGAATGTGCCGATTTTCTCCGGCGGTTCGGATTACTACGGTTATCAAAAATCGTCGACTGCCATCGAGCGAACCGAGCTACTGTACCAAGATTCATTGTTCACGACGCGCAATAGCGTTAACACCTCGGTACTCAACATTAATGACTTCTCCCGCGCTATTAGCAGTTACGAGAATATCATCCGAGCTAACTACGCCTCCTACAAAGGCATTCAGCGCGCTTACCAGCTTGGTACGCGAACCATTACCGACTTACTGGCAGCAGAAAGTAAACTGTTTAGCGCGCTACGTGATTACGAGAGCGCGCGTTATGACTACATCATTGAATCGATCAATCTTGAGCAAATCAAAGGCATGCTGTCGGTGCAATCCATCGAAAGCATCATGCAGTTGATGAGCGATATCGAAGGCAGAAGCAATCAAGACTTAGTTCCAAAACACCTTCTCTCCAAACCATCGATTAAGAAAGGAGGTCGCAATGCAAACTGAGCATTTTTCCCAGAAGATTAACTTTGCTGACAAGTGTTATCTGACTTTCTCAACGGTCATCTCAACACTGTTTGGTTTAGTGTTGCCCTTTTCGATTCTGATTATCTTTGACCGTGTTTTACCTAACCAAGCTAAAGACACGCTGTTTCTTCTGTTTGCCATTATCTTGATCACCATCTTCCTCGACTATCACTTAAAGAATCAGGAAGAGAAGATTTCGTCGGTGATCATGAAGCAATTCGAAACCAACTTAACCAACAAAGTGTTTCAATCCATCTGTTTGGCTGAGATATCGAAGTTTCGTCGCCTAGAACCCGGTGAATACTTAGAGCGTATTGCCACCATTCCCGAGATTAAATCCTTCTTTGGCGGAGAATCTGTACGGGCATTGATCAACCTTGCCGTCAGCATACTGACCATTCTGATTATCGGTGTGATCAACATTTGGGCGGGAGTGACCATCTTGCTCGCCTCCATCATTTTGGCGGTGTTCGCACTGAGCCTATCTAAGCAGAAAATCAACAGCTTAGAAAACAAATCCGACATCGAAGGCTTAACTACTTCTAAAATCATCGAGATCATCTCTAGCCCACTCGATATCAAAGCGCGCAATATGGAATATCGCGTTGAGAGCCTCATGACACAAATGGTGGAAGAGCGTGAAGTCGAGAACATCAAATACGAGCAAATTGAATCGAACTTCAGCCTTATCTTGTCGCTCATACAACAGCTCTCCATTGCTTGTGTGGTGGTAGTTTTGGCAACGGCAGTTATCAACATGCAATCGAGCCAAGGCATCATGGCTGCCATCATCATGCTTACCAACCGCTACTTCGCGCCATACCAGCAAGTAATGCGCACGGTGAGTCGATGGGAGTTGAACAAGCTTCATATTCAACGTATCGCCGAGCTGCTTGAGCTTGCGGCATCTGTAGAACAACAAAATGATACGACAGAAGTCGAGCGCATCTCGGTGAAGTATTCGGAAAAGCAACGCATCGAGTTTGAACGTGGTCAGGCTTACTTGCTGACGGGGAAAAGCGGCGCAGGCAAAACCCATCTTGCCAATTGCATTACGCGGCAAAACACCGACAACAAACTGGACATTAAGATCAACGAGACACCACTCGATGACGTCAACTACAACGTCTGGCGTAATAGCGTGCTCATGGTCGACAAAACCAGTTCGTTCGTCGAAGGCACCATCATCGACAACTTGACTTGTTTCCGCCCAAGCTTAAATAACACGGCATTTGCGCTTTGCGAAACCATGAACATCAAAGCACAAATCGATGCCCTTCCCGCTGGTTTTTACACCGAGCTTAAAGGACATTTACGCAACCCATTCTCTCGCCAAGTCGCTTATGCCCTGTTGTTGGTGCGTGCCTTACTCGCGAACAAACGTGTGTTGATCTTCGACGACATCGACTGTGTTTATGATGACGACTTTGCTCGATTGGTTTTGACCAGTACTGCCTATCGCGCCAACGACAAAATACTCATCATCGTCAGCAATAAGATGGACAAGCTCAATCATCGCCTCAAACGCGTCAAACTTACCGGAGGTGACCAATGAGTATTTTGGTTGATTTTAATAATGTCCCTCAGCGCTTGTTGGACTTTGAGGCTCGCAGTTATGACGAGCGATACAATCAGTCACCTTTGATTCGTGGTTTAGCTTACACCCTCATTGCGCTTGAATGGGAAGGCACACCTTCTATCCTCAGTGACGCTTTTATCCCTAAACCAAAAGACAGCGACAGTTTTGTTGCCACGATTGAACGCCTTGGTTACCGTTGTGACGTCACCAAATTAAAAACGTTGGAACACATCGAGGGGCACCCTCATCCTTGTTTTATCGAGATCGAAAACCTCACTGCGATTTTCTTGGGCACCAAAGACGGCAAACTGATCCTGTTTGATTACACCAATAACAACACCATTGAATACCCGCTCTGCAAGAAGCCATGTTTGTTGGTCTCGATCAGCGAATACTCGCGCTTGTTCCGAGAGCCGCCACCTGAATCTCAAGACCGCAGTAACTGGATTAAATACGCGTTTTATCGCTACAACAATGAACTCAAGAGCCTGATTATCCTCAGCTTCGTGGTCAGTATTCTCGGCGCACTCCAGCCCTTTTTTATTATGAGTGTGTACAACTTCGCCTTGACGTCTAGCTCGCAAGCCACGCTCTATTGGCTCACGTTGTTTGCCGTGATTGTTGGGTTTTCGGAATACTTTTTCAAGAAAATGCGGGTCAACATCATCGCCACATCAGGGAAGGATTTGGCGGTGCATATTTCTCAAAACGTAATATCCAAACTGTTGTGGCTTCCTTATTCGATGACATCTACCGCTGGTGTCTCTTCTCAGTTAGCACGTTTGAAAGACATCGACACTTTCCGCCGTTTGGTAACCGCAGAGTCAACATTAAGCTACTTCGACATGCCGTTTGTTATCGTATTCATTATTGCCATTGCTCTTATGTCTGGTACCGCGGCGCTAGTCGTTATGGCGGGGTTGATTCTAATGTTGGTGTTCTGTGTTTATTCTCGTTACATCTACTCGCAAGCCACGTCCAAGAGCTCTCGCGCCAACGCCATGGTTTCTTACCAATGGAATGAGATTCTTCGTGGTATAAAAACCATCCAAGGCTTGCCATTGTTGCGTGTTATCCAGTCCCGCTTTAGCGCATCGCATTTACAAAGCACCAACGATGCAGAACATGTTTCAGTGACTAATAGCAGGGTTCAGGCAGCAGGCGGGAGTTTGATTCAGGTTATTGGTACCGCAAGTATCGTCGCGGCCGTTATCGGCGTGATGGACGGCACCTCCGATGCAGGTGCAATGCTTGCTACCGTAATTTTAGTCTGGAAGGCGTTGGGGCCTATTATGGGCATCTACAACTCTATTTCTAAGTTCCAATCCATTAAGGCGTCTTCTGCGCAAATCAACAACCTTATGGCGATGAATGACGATAAGCTAACGTTAGAGAAAAGCCCCCCTATTCGCCTATTTCAAGGTAGTATCGTCGGCTCTGGTGTGAGCCATCGTTATAGTGGTGCGGCAACAGGCTTAACTAATCTTGGTTTTAAAATTCCACCGGGCGCAAAAGTTGTGATTTGTGGACCAACAGGTTGCGGTAAAACGACGCTCATTTCTATTATCGCTGGGCTAGAGGAACGCTATCAAGGCTCAGTTTCGGTGGACGGTTATAACATCAAACAATTCAACAGTTACCGCTATCGAACCTCGATTAACTACGTCCCGTTTAACCTGCATATTTTTGAAGGCTCCTTGGAGACTAACTTCATCTTGCATAATGGGTTAATCCCAACAGAAAAAATGCGTGAAATGGTGAGTTTCTTTGAGCTCGATACATGGTTGCCACAAGGCCTGGACACTCAATTGAGCGTTGATATCTGTAAAAGTTTACCAAATGGTATTCAACAAAGACTGCGGCTCGCATTAGGGCTAGGTAACTGCGAACAATCTTTGATTATCATTGACGAGCCATTTAATGGTGCTGAGCAAGAAAACTCGCACTACTTCAAGCGGTTATTCAGCGACAAACTACTCAATAAGACCGTTATTTTCTCAACGAATGATCCGGGCATGATCTCTACATCCAACATGAGCTTAGTCTTGGAGCCAGATGGCAACCTGAAATATTTCGGGTTAACCGATAAGTACTTAAAAAGTCTAAGTTAAGTTCGGAATGTGGTGTGGTTCATCATTCATACTTGAGCACGGTCATTGACAAAAATGTAAACGATGAGACTATTTACTCTGTAAGCGCGTACACTAAGGAATCCGATGTATACATTTGTTGCAGACAAATTGGATGTGGTTTATTTATCAACGATACCAGAAAACTACCAGTTACAAGACTTCGACGTGCCTGAAGAAGAACTCGAAATTCGTGAAATTGTAGAGGTATGGTATGAGTGTGCGTTTCTTCCTGACTTTAACCTTCAACACATCGACATCGAAAACAAAACCGCATTAGTCGAGACACAAGCGCAAGTCGTAAACAACTACACAAGTACGCTCGCTTTTTTACTCAAAAGTCGTGCTTATCGCGCAGCACTTAACCGATTATTGAGTGTATGGAGATTGGAGGCAGCAGCTAAAGCACAGCTTGAGCTGCTGTTACTTACGGAAGAACAGAGTAGCAAGCCAGTAAATTAATCGGCTAGGATAAGGGGCTAAAAATCTTAAACCCAACCATCGAATCGGAGACGTTTCTGCACGCGTTCAACCGCCTCTATCTGCATCTGACGAACACGCTCGTTAGACACGTTTAACAACAGGCCTATTTCCGACAAGGTTTTCACTCTCTGGTCAAATAATCCGAATCGATGGATTAAGACTTTCTGCAACTTAGTTGGCAAGGTTTTAATAATATTTTCAATAGCTTGAGTAAAGCACTGATTTTCACAGTCTTGTTGTGGATCTGGCGTATACTCACTTTCACACAGTTCAAGAACAAATGGAACGCGATGTAGGTCCGCAGTGGTCGATACATCAATAAAGCCACTAAGCGCAACAAGTTCATCTATACGCTCTGCTTTCACCCCTGAGCAGCGTGAGAGTTCAGAAATAGACAACTCCTTGCTCTCACTTTTTGACGCATCGAGCTTTTTTAAAGCCAGGCTATTTATCTCTTTGCACACATGAGCAGGTAAACGTACCGTGCGGCCATTGTTCATTAATGCCGCTTCTATATTCTCGCGAATCCACCATACCGCATAAGTAGAAAAACGGTAGCCTGGCTCAGGATCGAACTTATCGACCGCTTTTATCAAACCAATATTACCTTCTTCTATTAAATCGAGCAGAGTAAAGTTATTGCCTGGCCGTTTGAGGTAGCCTTTTGCGATTTTCACAACAAGTCGAAGATTAGACTCAATCAACATTTCGCGCGCTTCTTCATCACCAGCTCGATTAAGTTTGGCGTAATGCAACTCCTCTTCACGAGACAACAAATCAATGCCCACAATATCTTTGAGATAGTGAGCATAAGGGTCTTTCCCAACTGACAACGATTCTTTCATTGACAGTTCATCCGTGACAGCTCGGAACCTAGCAAAGCATTCGTTGTTCATTCCCCGTCCTTCTCAAGCCAACTTATTTCTTATCTTCTTTAATTGTTTTTGTACAACACTGTATGCATCATGCTTTATATGCATTACTTTACACTGAGTGTAGACAGGGGTTCTGATCTTTACCAAGAAATCACTTATCACTTTAAAACAATTACTGCTTCTATGATAAAAACGTGAGCAAGCGGGGGTTTATATATATGAAAGTGATAGTATTTGTACGCAAATTGGCCTCAAAGAAAACAACGCAACGTGATCGTCAACGCTTACCACCTTACTCTGACTAAAACTTTGAGGCTTGAGGATGGTTTGAAGTATCAGTTGAATTAGCGAGATCTAATTCACTTGACGAAGCGCAGGTTGAAGCTGACAGTCTGTTATAACTTGGAAAACTGCACGATTCTTTCCTTCAGACTTACCTTGATACATCAACTCGTCAGCATCTTGCAAGCTCACGATGTGGGTAAACTCAGGATAGTAAGCACAGCCCAAACTGATACTCAAATGAATTGCTTGTCCGCCCAGTATAACAGGCTGATCGTAAACGGCTTTACAAAGCATATTGGCAAAATTGAGCGCTTCTCGCTCTGACAGAGACGACGTAACGAGTGCGAACTCTTCTCCTCCAATTCTCGCCAATGTCATTCGGTCATCAGTCATCGACTTAGCGGCTTCTGCGATGGCAACTATTGCTCGGTCTCCAGCAAGGTGGCCATATCGATCATTGATTGATTTAAAATCATCAATATCAAACACCATCACCGTTAAGTTTCGCTTCAAATGATTCAGTAGCGCCAATTGCTCAATCAGGTGTCTACGGTTGTATAGCTTTGTGAGAGAATCCGTCAACGTCATCTCCAGCAATTGCTGATTGGCAATCGTTAATTGCCTTGTCCGAAGAGCAACCATACGTTTGAGGGCAAAAATATGATAAAGCGTTGCGACCGCCATAATGAAAATAGCAATAGGGAAAAGATAAAGTGGATAAACCGTTTTCACCACACTCCAACGGATGAGGATCCGCTCACGATCCGTATCGATGACTTTTTCAAACGCTCGTGATACCTCTAAAATGGAAGTTGCACTGTGCATTCCTGCTGCAATCCGAAGATCTTTACTATATAAGCTAATTGTCGGGACAAACATACCCGCTCCCGGCGTGGTTGCCATATAAAAGTTAGCAACTTGCAGGTCTGCAACGAAGTACAGCACCTTTTTATCGACGGCGGCTTGTATCATCGAATCATTGTTAATGTATTCTGCGATAGGTGCATTCGGGTAATTCGTCTGAACAAACTCAGACTCGTAACTTCCTTTAACAACGCCAATTGGCAGCGTCATTTCGCCAGTTAAAACACTCCTGATATCAACCGAAAGTACATCTTTATTTACGTACAATTTGGTTTGGATAGGCATTATGACTGCGCCAAAGTCCATATACTTCGCTCTTTCGGGCGAGTAGACAAGTCCTCCGTGAAAGTCAGCCTTACCCTCTTTTACGGCTTGCAAAGAAGCATCCCAATCCAAAAGGAGAAACTGAACGTCGATTTGGTTGTTCGCCGCGTACTCTTTCCAAAAGTCGATTAAAATACCTTTAGGTTCACCATCTGGGCTAAGGTAAGAGAGCGGCTTCCACGCTTTGGAGTTAGCAACAATTAAAGAATGAGACTCTGATTTGTGCGCATGCGCCATCGGACAAATGGACAGCCACAGTAGTAATAAAGAAGCACACGCTTTTTTACATTTGCAACCATAAGTACCATAACTCGTCGATGACATACCTACTTCTCACCAGTCTTTTTAAACCATAATCTCGGCTGTTTGATTAGACTAAAGATATAGTAGACTTGCATAAGACAGGAAGTGACGCTTATTGATATGAATCTAACTTAGTAAGTTTTAGTACTTAATTGGTACTTTCAACGCCTAGTTCGCTGAAGCAGTTGAAGCAGTTGAAGCAGTTGAAGCAGTTGAAGCAGTTGAAGCAGTACATGATAAATTAGGAAAACTTATCTGGTACTAAAAATTGAATATCATCAGTTTTGCAAATACCTAGTACCAACAAAAAAGCCCTATTCAAAATCCACCTTGGGGAGAACTTTGAATAGGGCTCTTTGCCTCTATGCTTCATTTTACGGCTGAAGCTACCTTTACCTTTTTTCGCTTTAACGACTCGTGTTTGGAACAGCTGACTGGTAACAACCGCTTTTAACGCGTTGTCTTTGATTTCACCTCTGCCGAAGTCGGTCTCATGTTGTGAGCCACTCGGTTGAGGACTGATTTTACGCTTTGCCATAAATCCTCCTTAATGGTCGAACCAGATTGGACAATAATTATATAAATAAGTCAAATTTATAGATTTAGTTGAATTTTATGCTAAAAAACTTCACATCACCGTCATTTATTTGAAATTTAATCAAAAACATGCTGGTTAAATAGTGACTAAATACAAATATTTGTCCATAAAGCACTAATATATGTTGACTCTTCGTGGAATTAACCTAGACTCAAACACGGCTAGAAAGAAAGTTCTTTGTTTTCACATTTCGTTGGATTACTTGTAACCCGTCGTCCTGTGGTACGCAATAGCAATTTATTTTTCCACGCTATAAGCGCCGTTGAGGCGAAAGATTACATTATTTAGATATTTAGGAAATAGACATGTCTAACACAGCTACTGGCACAGTTAAGTGGTTCAACGAAACTAAAGGCTTCGGTTTCATTCAACAAGAAAACGGTCCTGACGTATTTGCTCACTTCTCTGCAATCACTGGTGACGGCTTCCGTACTCTAGTTGAAGGCCAGAAAGTAGAATTTGTTATCTCTCAAGGTCAAAAAGGCCCTCAAGCAGAGCAAATCAAAGTACTTTAATTCTTAAAGAATTTGATACGATAGCCAGCTTTTAAAGCTGGCTATTTTTTTGCCTAAAACTTATTTTGCCAACAAAACGATATAAATCTATGGCTCTTAAACCAACCATTTACAAATTTCGTATCGCCATTTCCGATATGAATAATGACTATTACGATTCTAAAAATCTAACTATCGCCCTTCATCCTTCTGAAAAGCCGCAACGAATGTTGGCTCGCATTCTAGCTTACTGTTTAAATGCTCAAAGCAATCTGGAGTTTACAAAAGGACTCTCTACGATTGAAGAGCCTGATTTATGGCATGTTGGCGATGATCAAAGCATTACTCACTGGATTGAAATTGGCGAACCAGAACCAGACAGAATTAAGAAAGCTTCTCGCCTCGCAAAGCATGTAAAAGTTTACACTTATAACACCAAAGCGGCTGTCTGGTGGGACAAAATGTCAGGAAAGTTCTCAATGCTTCCCGTCAACGTAGAGAGCTTTGACTATGACGCTATCGACTTGATTTGTCAGCATCTTGACCGAGGTACTAGCCTTTCTGTTATGATTACTGGCAGCTCAATTTTTGTTGATATCAATGATCAACATATCGAAGTAACGGTGAAGGAACTAAAAAACCATGACGTCTCTTAGTGAACTGAGTCAAGAGATGGGATTTGAAGAAATCCCCTTTGTTAAAGAACATAAAGCAGCAAAGCGGCGTTGGTTAAAAGAACAGTCACAACTATTTACAAAAGTTTGTGAGAACAAACCCACAACAGCACCTACTCTTCACCTGCTTGGCCTTTTGACCAAATCACATATTGAAGCAAGTGCTAACTACGAGCAACATGCTCACTCTACCCAGCGTATGCAGCAAGTTCTGACTGACTCCTTGGGTAATGAGCTCGCGGATAAGTTTACTAACCAATCTGCTGAAGACCTAATCTTAGTCACCCACCTTTGGTTATACACGCAAGGCTATTTAAATATGGATTTCAGCTTGGCGCACGATCATGCCGAGCAGACTCAAAATACATTGCAGCATGAGCTTGTCATAAAACGCATGGACGTTGATGCATTCAGAACCGAACTCATGCAAAGTTTTTATCAAGGTAAAGAAGCCCGTCCGGCTTCAGCAAGTGGCTTTTGGGGTTGGTTTAAACGTCTATTTTCCGCATAAAATACATGGTTTTATCCATTTCAAACAACTGATAGACTTCACGCTCAGTGCAACAAGCATCATGATTGCATTCTTAAAGGACAGTTACCCAATGAACATCAAGGGATCATTATGAAGTTTATCCGTTGGATTTTAGGCAAGGTTATCTTATTGCTGAACGCGGTGTTCTCACCTCGTGGTATTAAGCGCACCGCAGAAGAACAGCAACGTATTGATGAAAAAGCGAAACAATACGCACTTTACCAATTTGAAGCCTGCCCTTTTTGCGTAAAGGTCCGCCGTGCAATGAAGCGTCAATCGGTGAACATTGAGCTACGTGATGCAAAAAATAATCCTACTCATCGAGCTGAACTAGAGCAAGGTGGTGGGCGAGTTAAAGTCCCTTGCCTTCGTATCGAAAAAGATGGCGAAACACAGTGGTTATACGAGTCATCTGACATCGTCGCTTACGTTGAAAAAGAATTTGCCTAAGTTCCCCCTATGAACATTGGCGGATGTAAAAGAGGCACCTAACGGTGCCTCTTTTCTATTTTTTCTAGCTAAATGTTGCCGTGCGAGCTTTCCTTATTCAGTCTTCTTGCTCAACTCCGAACTTAAACTCCACTAAGCAAATAACGGGTATGCAAGAACAACACAACGAAGATTACCACCCAACGTCTGCGTTATTCATCCACGATCAATGTTAGCTCTACGCGCCGATTGCAAGCTTTACCACTCGCTGTCGCATTGCTGCACTTCGGTACATACTCTCCGAAGCCTCTAGAAAACACTCGTTGACGTGGAATACTCGTCGCCAATAATTGTTTTTCTACTTCACGAGCTCGCTTTTCAGATAGCGTGTCGTTGAAACTTTCAGCTCCCGTACTATCCGCATGACCATCAATCACGACATCAACATCAGTTCTTCCCGCCAGATAGTGACCAATGTTTCGAATCCAGTCTTGAGATTGAGCAGATAACCGTGCAGAGCCCGTTTGAAAATGCACTTGCTCTTTCAAACGTATCATCAGGTGACCACCACTGAGCGTCTCGTGAGGAATGTTATGCCTGCTCAGGAACATTTCCAGAGAGGTCACGTTTTGCGACTTTTTTACTGACGCCCTCGCCGTTTGATATGAACGAGGGGAAGAAGCCACATTGGATGCGCTCGGGTATCCCCATTCTGGGTGTCTCAGCTCAGTGTTTGATTTAGGAGCTGTATCTAAAATGTTCCCACCTGGGACCATATCTTGATCGAGGCTACTGCACCCGGCCAGAATGCCACAAACAATTAAAAACCAATGCTTCATACCATTACCAACGTAGAAAAACTCTTGTTCATTGTGTCGACAAAACACGCCGAATCTTTAGCGCTTTTGTCCACCGATTGGTTTGTCTATGCAGCGTTCATGCCACTGGAGTCAATGCCAAATCATCTCTCAAATAAAAAGCAACACTAAAATACCCTACCCTTACAGCCCATACGTCAGGCTAAGTCTGTTACCAATGGTCTCACTTTATTGTTATTTAATGGTTTTAGTCACTATCGTTAACCGATAAACTAACGCAAATTTCTCATTTAGAGCACTACTATGTTAAAAACCATATCGAAAGGCTTTGCTGTTGTTGTTGCCGTAATGGCTTTGTCGGCATGCGATAGCGGCAAGAGTCAGCCTCAGCAAGGCAAACAATACGAAGTTTTGCCAGTATCCCTTGAAGAATATGATTTAGCTCCCCTGACTGAAGCATTCTCTTTAACTTGTGGCCACTGCCGCTCAATGGAAGAGTTTGTCCCTCAAATTGAATCATTGACCGATCAAAGCGTTGAAAAAATGCATGTAACGTTCAATGAAAGTGCACAAGTGAGCGCCATCATCTTTTATACTGCCGTAATGCAGCTTGAATCAACACCAGATAAAGCGTTTATGGCAGATCTTTTTACTGCTGTGCAAATGGGTGCCGATGCAACGGCTGAGGAACGCCAAATCGCTGTTGAGAAAGCCTTTGAGTCTCGCAACCTTATCAGCCCTTACCATTTAGATGAAGCACAGCAAAAAGCGCTGTTTGAGTACATCACTAAGGCAGAAGCGATCACCACGCGAGGCCAAATTAACTCCGTTCCAGCCTTTATCGTAAACGGAAAATATCAAGTAATTACTGGTGGTCATGACAGCGTTGAAGCCATGGCAGAAACCATCAACTTTTTGCTAAAACAACCTAAATAGACAAGGAGATTACGTGTCTAAATTTTTGTTTCCTCTTATTATTTTTATTTTGGCGGGCTTTTTCATTTACCGTACTTGGACAAACCATAAAGTAGCAGATGAAAACTTTGCCAAAGGCCAAGCATTCTTACTAGAAAATGCGAAAAAAGAAGGCGTCATCACAACAGAAAGTGGCCTTCAATACATGGTTCTTGAAAAAGGCGAAGGTGAGGTTCACCCAACGGCAACAAGTAAAGTAAAAGTACACTACCACGGCACCTTGATTGATGGCACGGTATTCGATAGCTCTGTTAATCGTGGTGAGCCGATTTCATTTGGTCTTAACCAAGTCATTAAAGGCTGGCAAGAAGGTCTACAATACATGGTAGAAGGTGAGAAAATCCGCCTTTTCGTACCAAGCACGCTTGGCTATGGTAAGAGTGGCTCTGGCCCAATTCCACCAGCAAGTGTTTTGATCTTTGATGTTGAACTGCTAGAAATTCAATAAATCTAGAAAGCTTTGTCTTAAAGCCAAAGTATCAAAACCAAAAACGCCGCGAACCACGCGGCGTTTTCTGTTTTAAGAAAGGTTAAAAACCAATATAGTGATCCGAAAGCAATGCAATGAACAACGCCAAAAGATGATAGATAGAGAATTTAAACGTCTCCATCGAGGTATTTGGCTCTGGTGCATATTTTAGCTTCCATGCATGGTACATAAAGCCAGCATTGAGGAGTAGCGAGGCAAAAAGATACACCACGCCGACCATACCAACCAAAACCGGTAGGACACAAACCAAAGTCAATAGCACCGTATACAACAGAATAGAAGTTTTGGTGTACTCAATGCCGTGTGTCACTGGCAGCATGGGAATATCTACCTTGCGGTAATCCTCGACACGATGAATAGCCAGAGCCCAAAAATGTGGTGGCGTCCAGATAAAAATGATCATTACGAGCAGCCAGGCATTCGCATGTAATTGCCCTGTTACAGCAGTCCAACCGAGAAGAGGCGGCATCGCACCGGCAATCCCTGCAATGACGATATTTTGGGGCGTAGCACGTTTGAGGTACATTGTGTATACCATCGCATAGCCGAGCAAACTCATCAAAGTCAACCATGCCGTCAGCGGGTTGACTATCGCATAGAGAAGTACAAACCCTAAGACACCTAAAACTGTAGCGAAGGCTATCACCGATGATGGTTTAGTCTCACCCGATGGCAATGGTCGTTTGTGTGTACGTGCCATTCTCGCATCAATTCGGCGGTCAATTAGATGATTAAACGCTGCCGCAGACCCTGCCATCAGACCAATCCCCGTTAGGCCAACTACCGCCTGCAACCAGGGGAAATCATCAACCGGGGCTAAGCTCATACCTACTACTGCCGTCACCAACATTAACGCCACCACTTTAGGTTTCGTTAACTTCAAATAAACGGAACTTAGTCGCTTTCGCCCATTTAACGACAGCGCGATTTCTTTACTCATAGCGAACTCCTTTCGCGGTGTAATTCCAAGCCGTTTTACCCTGCCACAAGTAAAACTGGCTAACACAAACGAGACTCAACATAACAGCGGCACCAAGGTTGTGCGCCACCGCGACATAGATAGGAAGTTGAAATACTACGTTGCTTACACCCAGCATAATTTGGCACACCAGAGTGAATAACAACCACCCTCCAATTCTCTGTGAATGATGAGAATCTTGCCTCATAAGCCCAATACTATAAGCCAATACCACGGTGGCGGTAACAATAGCGCCTATACGATGAGTGACGTGTATAGTCATTCTTGCCGGATACTCCAAGACACCAAATTCATAATTCTCGAATCCAGTTTGCCAGAAAGAAAACGCTTCTTTCCATGAGAGATGGCTCATCCAGTCTCCCTCACAAATCGGCAGTGTGGTACACATCAGCGCAGCATAATTTGACGAAGTCCATCCTCCAAGGAGCACTTGCACCAAAACAACCAGGAAAACCAACAATGAAAAGCCTCTCAGAGAGCTAGAAGATGGAGAGAAATAGAGATTGTTTTGCGCTTTTAATTGGCAGTAAAAAATCGCCTGTAACGCCAATAAAACAAAACCACCGAGCAAGTGAAGCATCACGATGACGGGCATTAATTTAAGAGTAACTGTCCACATTCCCAAAAGTGCCTGCCCAATCACCAATACGCTTAGCAACATCGGAATGGTTGAATTTACACGCTCAGACCTTACTGATATCGCTGCCATCGCAAAAATGACTAAACCTAACGTTCCTGCAAAATAGCGATGAATCATCTCAAGCCATGCTTTCTCATGCTCTACTGCCCGCTCGGGGAAGTTCAGGTTAGCACGTATGACGTCTTCTTCTTGATGCGGCACAGAAAAGTGCCCATAACAACCAGGCCAGTCCGGGCAACCTAACCCTGCATCTGAAAGGCGAGTATATGCCCCTAACATGATCACCACGAGAGTTAGGAGCAAACTGAATCTCACCAACTGAATTAATTTCATATGCACTTCCTCTAACCGACTCGTGACAGTTTTAAGAGCTTGCGTAAGTCCGCCAACATACCTTTATTCAATAGGACTAAGTCCTCATTTGGTTTCGGCGAGTAAGACATCACCAGCTGCCCAAGAGGATCAACGATCAACATTTGCCCAGGTTTCACTTTAGAGGTAACCAATTCATTCATTTGCATCGCTAACATCGATACTTCCATGGGATCTGAATGCTCAGTCTGCCAAACGACTGGCACTACTCGCTCTTGATACTTACCTAAAGCAACATGGCTTTGCTGAAGCAGGTAAAGCTGCTGTTTACACTCTTCAGTGCATTCGTTAGGCAATACATAAGCGAGTTGCCAACCATGGTCTTTGAGAGGTGACTCTTGACCAAGTTGCTCTAACGTCGTGTATGGTTCGACTAACTCGCCTCTATTGGTCACTCCGCTTTGATACCACCCTTGTGTGAGAATGACTTTTGCAATGACAGCGGGAAGCGCGAACGTACAAACCAGCGCAATCAACATTAGTCGTCCTTTGGTTACTTTAGATGTCATGCTTCACCTCCATGTGACGCAACTTTTTTTTGCCAACGAACAAAAACAATTAAAGTCAGTAATAAGAAAACACCTGCCATCGAAAACCATTGAATCGAATAGCCAAAATGTTTGGCACTATTGAGTGGCAATGGATTCCAAGGAAAGTCATAGGGCCAACGAGTTAAATTGTCTGGCTGCAAGACTGCGGGCATAAGTTCAATATTCAGTAGCTGATTCAATTGCGCGATGTTTAGGTTTTGCACGCGAATAACATCGCCAACTTCCGGCATTAACTCTGAACTCAGTGGATTAGTAGATTTTCGGTACAGGCGTCCTGTGATGAAAGTCGAATTATCGAGTTTGGTGACCGTTGGTAACACTGAGCGTTCTGCTCTTCCCTCGACAAAACCAAGCTCCAATAACGCATAGGCACTAGGCTCATCGCTCGTCAATACAATCTGAAATGCTAAATATCCCACACTGCCTTTATGCGTTTGGTTGTCTAACAAAATTACGGGAAACGCCTGAGGAACAACATTAACTTCCACTTTTTTCCCGAGGATACTTTCCTCTCGCCAGTCGTTGTCTTCAAGAACGACGCTTAGTGCTTGGTACGCACTATCCGCACGCGCGAGAATGGCTTGTTCCAATGCTTGTTTTTCTTGCCCTCTCTCAAACTGCCAAAAACCCAGTTTGACCAAAAGAGAAAACACAACCACAGTTAAACCAACTGCAACCCAAAACCGTTTCGATAGCCATAATTGTCTTGATAACAACAATGATGAAACCGGAGGTGCCATGTCCACCGTATTTCTATTCAAACTGACGCTTGTCCTTTTGCTGCTTTTCATTATCTTCAACCTCGCAAAAGCGCTTATCGAAATGGTTCGTGAAGACCCAGATAATCCTGAAAAAAGAGACAAACCCATGAGTCATTACTTAGGCCGTCGAGTCATGTTCTCCGCTTTGGTGGTCGTCCTTTTGCTTATTGCGCTCAGCTCGGGTTGGCTAGCACCAAACCCTCGCCCTTATTAGTCGAACCAAGAGTTCACAGTGCGCCTAAAGTACGTAAACAAACACAAACAGACATAACCAAACCACATCCACGAAATGCCAATACCAGCTGCCCGCTTGAAAGGCAAAATGGTTCTTTGGCGAAAAGTGATCTTTAGCGATTCTGAACAGCAGCACGATCAAGAAGATAGTCCCAAGACAAACGTGTAAACCGTGGAACCCCGTCAACATGAAGAACGTGTTACCGTAAATACCGGACTGCAACGTGAGCCCTATGTCTTGATAAGCATGAACATACTCAACCGCTTGGTAATATAGGAAAAAGCCAGCAAGTACGATGGTTATCTCTAACCAAACAATCAGTGCCGTTCTTTTGTCTTGTTCAAGGCTTATATGCGCCATATGTAGCGTAATAGACGACAATAGCAGCAAGATAGTATTGGTAAGGGGTATGCCCTGCCACGGCATAGCTTGTGTTGTTTCTCCCCCCGGTGTCAGTGTGAGTGGCCACATCGCTTCGAAGGTTGGCCACAGGACTTCGTTAGTCATGAAGTTATTATCTGCCCCACCTAACCAAGGCACAGAAATCATTCTGGCGTAGAACAAGGCACCAAAAAAGGCACCAAAAAACATCACTTCAGAAAAGATAAACCAGCTCATTCCTTGGCGAAAAGAACGAGTAATTTGCGAGCTGTATTTTCCACTCAGTGATTCAGTAATCACATTACTAAACCAACCCGCCAACATGTAAAGCAAGAACAAGAAGCCCACCGCTAGCACAATGCCACCAATGGTTCCCACTGCACCGTCACTTTGTGTCCCCTGGACGGTCATGCCTGCGCCAACAGCAACCAAAAACAGAGCAAATGCACCGATGATCGGCCAGCTACTTTGAGCGGGAACATAATATGTTCCTGGCTTGTTACTCATAATTTCTCTCCTTACTGACCAACCTTGGTCTGTATCTCTCTCCCTGAGTGGCTAAGAGCCTGTAGGAGGGGGAAGTTTATAGAGTGTGTAAGACAGCGTTAACGTGTGTATAGACTCCGGCAAGTCCGGTTCGATATAAAAAATCAACGGCATTTGAGCTTGCTGTTTACCATCCAGAGGCTGCTGGTTAAAACAAAAACACGCAATCTTATTGAAGTAAGCAGCTCCAGTCCCGGGAGAAACAGAAGGAACGGCTTGCCCCACCAACTTCTGCCCGCTTTCATTAAATGCAAGGTATTCGGTTTGTACGACTTCACCTGGGTGAACATCCATCGAAATCACTTTGGGTCTAAACTCCCAAGGCATATCTGGGCTGACATGCGCCATAAACTCCACGCGAATAGTTCGGCTCATGTCCGGTTGCATACCTGTCGGTTGAATGGCGGCCACTTCACTTGTCTTTCCATTGATTCCCAGTGCGTCGCACATCACGTCATAAAGTGGGACTAGTGCATAGCCGAAGCCAAACATTAACAGGGTCGCCAAAAGCAACTTCACTGTGAGCTTCTTGTTTGATGGATTCGGTTTCATGTCACTCACCCCACTCTTTGCTAGTCAATCTTAGGCGGTGTAGTAAACGTATGATGTGGCGCAGGGCTTGGCACTGTCCACTCTAAGCCTTCCGCACGTTCCCACGGTTTTGCAGAAGCCTTCTCCCCGCCACGAATACACTTGATCACCAACCATAAGAAGATCAGTTGTGACAACCCAAATGCAAACCCACCAATTGATACTATTTGATTAACATCAGCAAACTGAATGGCGTAATCCGGTATGCGCCTTGGCATGCCTGCTAAGCCTAGGAAGTGCATTGGGAAAAACAGGACATTGACGGAAATAATTGAGCACCAGAAATGCCATAAACTCAGCTTGTGGTCGTACATATTGCCCGTCCACTTAGGTAGCCAGTAGTATGCCGCTGCCATGATCGAGAATACCGCACCAGATACCAACACATAATGGAAATGGGCAACTACGAAGTAAGTGTCATGATATTGGAAGTCCGCCGGCACAATCGCCAACATTAGTCCCGAGAAGCCACCAATGGTAAAAAGCACAATAAAGGCAATGGCAAACAACATTGGCGTTTCAAATGTCAGAGCTCCACGCCACATGGTGGCAACCCAGTTAAAGACTTTCACCCCCGTTGGTACCGCAATCAGCATAGTGCAATACATGAAGAAGAGCTCAGCAAAAACTGGCATCCCCGTGGTAAACATGTGGTGCGCCCACACAAGGAAAGATAACAATGCAATGCTGCACGTCGCGTAAACCATCGAATGATAACCAAACAGCTTCTTACCACTGAAAGCAGGCAGAATGGCGGAAATGATTCCAAACGACGGTAAAATCATGATGTACACTTCTGGGTGACCAAAGAACCAAAAGATGTGTTGGAACATTACCGGGTCACCACCACCAGCTGCGTCAAAGAAGCTAGTCCCGAAATATTTGTCAGTAAGAACCATGGTCACCGCACCCGCTAGTACCGGCATAACCGCGATCAACAAGAAAGCGGTAATTAACCAAGTCCAAACAAACATTGGTAACTTGAACCAAGTCATTCCCGGAGCTCGCATATTTACGATCGTCACGATAACGTTGATCGCGCCCATAATGGAGCTGATACCCATGATATGCACAGAGAATACAAACAGCGCAGTGCTATCTGGTCCATAAGTCGTGGACAGCGGAGCATAAAAAGTCCAACCAAAATCAGGACCGCCGCCAGGTAAAAACAACGAGCTCAACAAAATAAGAAATGCAAAAGGTAAGATCCAAAAGCTCAAGTTGTTCATGCGCGGCAGCGCCATATCTGGAGCGCCGATCATCATCGGGATCATCCAGTTAGCAAGGCCAGTAAATGCTGGCATCACCGCACCAAATACCATCACTAAACCGTGTACCGTGGTCATTTGATTAAAAAACTGCGGATCGACTAGCTGTAGCCCTGGCTGGAACAGTTCGGCACGAATGATCATAGCCATCGCACCACCTGTTAGAAACATTGCAAAACTAAACCAAAGGTAGAGGGTGCCTATGTCTTTATGGCTTGTGGAATACAACCAACGAGTGATGCCCTGGGGTGCATGATGCTCGTGACCATCATCAATCGCAATGGTACTGTTCGCACTGGCTTCTGCTGGCGCAGACTTCACTGCTTTATCTATTGGCTTACTCATATTTCCTCCTTAGCACTGTCTTGTGCCTTAAAGGCATTCACATCGGATGCTTGCACTGTATCGCCAGTATCGTTGCCCCATGCATTTCGTTGATATGTGATAACCGCGCCAATTTCTTTGTCACTTAACTGATTAGAAAAAGCCTGCATTGCAGTGCCCGGGCGACCGTTGACAATAATATCTATGTGATCTGTAACATCTCCGGTTGCAATAGGACTGCCTTTAATCGCGGGAAATGCACCCGGAATCCCCTCACCATTTGCCTGATGACACACAGCACAACGCGCCGTGTATATCGATTCGCCTTGCGACATCAATTCATCCATAGATAAGTCTTGAGAGAGCGCTTCTTGTGCCGCCGCTTTTTGAAGTGCGAGTTCTTGCTTCTTACTCGCTAGCCATTCATCGAACTTCTCTTCTTCCATCGCATGCACCACCACCGGCATAAATCCGTGTGCACGACCACATAGCTCCGCACATTGGCCGCGATATACGCCTGGCTCATCAATTCTTGTCCATGCTTCATTAATAAAACCTGGAATGGTGTCTTTCTTGACGGCAAAGTCCGGTACCCACCAAGAGTGAATGACATCATCAGAAGTCATCAAAAAACGCACTTTGCGATTCACAGGCAACACCAAAGGGTTGTCTACTTCCAGTAAGTAATGTGCGCCTTTAGCTTCGATTCCATCAATTTGTTTTTGGCTGGTGGCAAGCAAACTAAAAAACTCAACATCTTCGCCAAAATAGCTGTAATGCCATTTCCATTGCGAGCCTGTGATCTTGACCGTGATATCCGATTGGCTTGTGTCTTCCATTGCTACTAGAGTTTTTGTTGCGGGAATCGCCATAGCGACAAGAATGATGATGGGTATGACCGTCCAAATAATTTCCACTTTTGTGCTTTCATGGAAATGTGCGGCAACTGCTCCTTTTGACTTGCGATGACGAAAGATGGAATAGAACATCACACCAAAAACAATCAAAGCAATTACACAGCAGATATAGAAAATCAGCATATGTAATTCATACACTTGCCCACTTATCTCTGTGACCCCTTTTGTCATGTTGTAGTCATTTTCCTTTGACCAACCAAAAGAGGAAAATGTGATTAAAATCACATTCAGTGATAAGGCTAGAGTAGTCGTTAATCTTTTCAAAAGATCTCTCCTCTGCTCAGCCGCTACGCCTACGCGAGCTTCCTTGCGTCCCGATGCAAATATCGAACAACTTTACGAAAAATCACAAAAACTACGATTTCGACACGGTTTGTTATATTTATGTTAAAAGGCTAGTTATAGTTCCAAGGTTCTTCAAGAAATTAAATATGATTAAATTTTGTTCGGATAAGAAAAATTAATTCGGTTTATCGATTGCCCTCTTTGAAATGTAATTGAGAACCATTTACATTGATTTAAAAGAAAACATTGAGATACTTACCAAACGAAGTGTCCAAGAAAGTAGGCTCCCCCTACTAAGGAATGACTGATATGACAGCACTAATTACGCAATGGCTAGAACGAGACCCTGATCCTAAGACTCGTGAAGAGCTACAACACCTCGTCGATACGAACAATGAACAAGAACTTACTGATCGCTTTGGCTCACGCCTTGCCTTTGGTACTGCAGGCTTACGTGGCAAAGTGGGCGCAGGTCCAAACCGAATGAACCGCTTGGTGATTCAAGAGACCGCCACTGGTTTAGGGCACTATTTGCTTGAGCAAGTCAAAGATGCCGCGAGTCGTGGTGTCGTTATTGGCTACGACGGTCGTCCCGATTCAAAACAATTCGCGCATGATACCGCATCCGTACTGACGGCCCTTGGTATCAAGGTTTACCTAACGTATGACGTTGCAGCAACCCCAATTGTTGCGTTTGGTGTCCGTACATTGAATGCTGCGGCCGCTGTTGTTGTTACTGCCAGCCACAATCCACCAGAATACAATGGCTTTAAAGTATATTGGGAAAATGGCGCACAGATTATTCCTCCGCACGACTCTGGAATCGCAGCGAAAATTGATGACGCAACAACGAAGCCATTACCTTTAATGTCTCTCGATGATGCAAAACAGCACGGTTTGTTAGTTTGGTTGGAAGACGACTACTACCAAACTTACCGTAAGACAATGAATGAAAACGCGCTGCTTACTCCTGACAACAATACCGATATATCTATTGCTTACACCGCAATGCATGGCGTTGGCGCGAATATGGCGGAAACGCTACTTGCCGACGCAGGCTTCCAAAAAGTGGCAAGTGTTAAGGAACAGCGCGAACCTGACGGAAGCTTCCCAACCGTCAACTTCCCAAACCCTGAAGAAGCAGGTGCAATGGATATGGTGATGGCGTTAGGTAAGTCCGTAGATGCAGATATCGCTTGCGCTAACGATCCAGATGCAGACCGTTTTGCCGTGGCAGTTAAACGCCCAGATGGCGAGTATCAGATGTTAACCGGCGACCAAGTGGGCTCACTATTTGGCGATTACTTGCTGGAACAGCAACCTAACGCTTTGGTTGGCAACACCATCGTATCCTCAAGAATGCTGAGCAGCATCGCTAAGGCGCATGGCGCACAATACTATCAAACATTAACTGGCTTTAAATGGCTTACTAATGTTGCCATGGAACAAGAGACAGAAGCCAACCCATTCTTGTTTGCTTATGAGGAAGCGCTCGGTTATACCGTGGGTAACAAGGTGTGGGATAAAGATGGTTTATCTGCAATCGTCGCGTTTTCACAGCTAACAGGCAAGCTTAAAGCGCAAGGCAAAACACTGTGGGATAAACTGGAAGAGCTGTACCGCGAGCACGGTTTCTACTTCAACGCACAACGCAGCATCGCTCTCGACCCGAACTCTCCACCAATCGGCGACAAACTCCGAGCCAATCCACCAACAGAGATTGCTGGTAAAAAAGTTGCAGTAACCGAAGATCTTAAAACATCGGTTCGCATGTTTGACGACGGCTCTGAAGAATCCATTGACTTACCAGCAAGTGACGTATTGATTTATCACCTAGAAGATCAATCACGCGTGATTGTTCGTCCTTCTGGTACTGAGCCAAAACTAAAATGTTACTACGAAGTCATCAACCTCTTCCCTGCGGATATGAGCTATGAACAAGCACAGCAAGCAGCAGAAGCGAAGATGAACGAACTTATCGACGCGCACCAGCAAAGTTTGTAAGTCAAAGAGAAACATAGATATTTGATACAACAAGAGGCGCAAATTCGCGCCTCTTTTTTGATTTTCACTAGAACAAGTCAAGCTAACCCGTGCTTTCCCTAGCCTACAATTTCCTTTTGTAGAAAGTACTTGTGGATGCCCTCTGCAGGATAGCCTGAGTACTGCCCCACTTTCTCAAAACCCAATTTGAGATAGAACTCAAGAGCTTGAAAGCTGTAGGTATCCAAATAAACATGGGTAACCCCATGAGGCTTTACTTTTTGTTCTAGCATCGACATTAATTGGCTACCGAGACCAGAGGTTCGACTTTCAGCGTCTACCCACAAAAACTCAACAAACACCGTATTTTTAAACATTTCGCCAGTCAAGCCACCCATGATCTTGCCATTCTCATCTTTTGCGAAACAGCCTACAGCATGCACTTCCCCTTCAGGTAAATGCAATCGGTTATAAGATCGAATACCTTCACGAACAAAATCAAGGTCTGTTTGATCTGGATTTAAACAAAATTCAAGCTTCATATACCCTCTCCTTAGGAAACACCAATATCCTAAAACAAAAAGCCAGCAATTGCTGGCTTTCTGATGGAATATGATAACTTTACAAGGCGAAACTACTCAGCATCCACAACGCCAGAATAACAAACACTAACCCCATTAGTTTATGCTGATACGTGCGGAATTTTTCGTTCTCGAGCAGCCCTTTGCCCAATGTGCCTGCTAACCCAACAAGTAATAAATTGAATGACAAGCCAAGAACGTTCAACAATAACCCTAGCGCTAGCATCTGCTCACCGGAAGATGCCGTGATATTGCTTGAGACAAACTGCGGCAAAAACATCACAAAAAAGACCAAGGCTTTAGGGTTAAGCAAATTACTCATCAAAGCACGTTGATAATAAGTTGATGCTATTTTGTTTTGACCATCAAGCTCTGGAGCCGAAGATGCCTCAGCTCGTAAGCAGTCCCAACCCATTTTTAACAAGTAAGCGCCACCTAGTAGATGAAGGACTTTAAGGGCTATTGGGCTCATGGCAATCAGGGTAGATACGCCCATCGCAGCAAGCAAAGTAAGAATAACACCAGACGTCGCATTGCCTAAGCTAGCAAAAAGACCGACCTTCTTACCGTAACTCATACTAGAACTCGCTATCAGCAACATATCGGGCCCTGGTAACAGCAACAAAGCCACGACTGCGGTGAGATAAACAGGAAGTACAGATAAATCAATCATGATGGAACCGCTTTTCTACAACAAGGCGGCGAATGTTATACCAACAAAATAACATCATCCAGCCCAAAATAGCCAAGATAAATCAAAAAATAAAAATCATAGTTTGCCCAGCTGAAAAATAGCAATCAATTCGCCTGTTTATCAAAATCGAATAGCAATTTTGTACAAAAATAAGCACGATGGATCCGTTACACTTCTAAAATGATTTTCTTGAGCAGACCGGATAAAGATGAAAGAAAAGAATAAGGAAATCGCTACCTTCAAGATAGCTCAAGAGCTCGGCGGTTTAGAACTTCTCGATGCAAAGTATGAGAAGCAGAATTTTTCACGCCATAGCCACGAAGGTTACACTATTGGTGTCATCGAAAAAGGGGCACAACAATTTTTTAGGACGGGCGGGAATCATATCGCGCCACAGGACAGCATCATCCTTGTTAATGCAGATGAAGTACACAACGGGCATTCAGCCTCGGAAGGCGGCTGGGAATACAAAGCAATGTACCCCGTACCTCAGCAGTTTCAAACTTTAGGACAAGAGCTTGGTTCACCAAATGTAGCTCTGCCCTATTTCCCTCAACCTGTGGTTTACGATCCTGAGCTGGCTAGTCAGTTACGACTGGTATTTGAAACACTAGAAAAATCAGACAACCGTTTATTGAGAGAAACTTTGGTTTACGGCACGTTGATCAAGCTAGCCAGTAAACACAGCACTCATCGGGCACCACTGAAAGAGTCAACCAGAGCTCAGCGACAAGTGCAGCTCGTCAGAGAATTTTTGGAAGACTTTCCACAAACGGACGTCTCACTAGAAGAACTCGCGAAACTGTCTGGATTAAGCCCTTTTCATCTGCTGAGAGAGTTTCAAAAGCAATTTGGCTTTCCGCCTCATGCCTATCAAATTCAGCAACGTTTACGTATGGCGAAGAAGCTACTAAAAATGGGACAAAAAATTTCAGACGTGGCACAAGAATGTGGCTTCCATGATCAGAGCCATCTGCATCGACACTTTAAAAAAGCCATGGGCGTCACTCCCGGCCAATACGTCCGTCACAGCTAAAGCAGCAATATTGTACAAGGCGTTATGCGACTACCGAGCTATCTTGGTAATCTGATTTAGGAATAAATAAGAAGAAACTATGGACCACACTTTGCCGTTACAAAAAGAATCAAAAGCCACGCTATTTTGGCAAGGTACACTTGCGATGATGCCTTTGAGTATCGCAGTGCTCCCTTGGGGCTTACTCGCAGGCTCATTCGCAATTGATACTGGGCTTCACCCTTTGGAAGGACAAGCACTATCCGCCATTTTGTTCGCAGGTTCTGCACAGCTCGTCGCGATGGGAATGATTAAAACGGGAGCAGGTCTAGTGACCATGTTACTGACAACGTTTTTTATCACCTCTCGACACTTCCTCTACAGTGTATCGATGCGCAGTAAAATTGCACCGCTCCCTCTAAAATGGCGATTATCACTCGGCTTCTTACTTACTGACGAGCTGTTTGCGATTGTAGGCCACCATTCCGATAAACAATTTAATCGCTGGTATGCACTTGGGGCTGGTCTGAGTTTTTACCTGTTTTGGAATGTCGCGACATTGACGGGCATTATTGCGGGAAGTCTAATCCCTGAACTGAACGAAATGGGTTTGGAATTTGCTGTGGCCGCAACTTTTATCGCAATTGTAGTTCCGACTATTAAAAATGCAGCGGTGCTCGCGAGTGTTCTTGTGGCTTTGGTGAGCTCGGTTGCCCTAACCTATTATCAAATTGAGGGAAGTTTGATGATTTCAAGCATTTTAGCCATGCTTACTGGTTACTTTGTGGAACAAGTAAAGGAGAAACGCTAATGATCATGTTGGCTATTTTACTGATGACGGTACTTGTTTTCACCAGCCGCTACTTGTTTTTAGAACCCAAGCTACCATTGCGATTAGGGACGCGCACTCAAAAAGTACTCAATTACGCTAGCCCAGCAGTACTGACTGCGATCTGGGCACCTATCGTTTTCATTCCAGATGGGGAGCTCAGCGTCAATGTGCAAAACCCATTTTTACTGGCTGCCATACTCGCTGCTTTAATCGCGTATTTTACTAAAAATGTTCTTTTAACGACGGTTATCAGTATGGTGGTATTTCTCGTTCTACGAATTTGGCTTTAATCCGCCAACCACTCAATCTCCAACAAGGTGACATCGCCACACTTTAATCGACCAAGGAAGATGTCACCTTCATGTACCTCACCAACGCCCTTTGGTGTACCGGTCATCACTACATCGCCATCTTGAAGTGTTGTGTAACTGGTTAATTCATCCAGGATAGTTAGCGGCGGATAGAGCATTTGGTTAACGTGACCTTTTTGTACACGAACACAGTTGATTAAGAGCTCAAGGTTAAGATCATTGATATCAATGTTATCCAAAGAGACAAACCGACTAAACACAGCAGAGCCATCAAATGCCTTAGCTCGCTCCCACGGCAACCCCTGATTTTTAAGCGAGGATTGCAAACCACGCTTGGTCAGATCCAATCCCAAACCAACCGCTGAATAACGTCCATCCTTGATCAAAAAGCAGATTTCAGCCTCATAATGAAGGGGTTCTTGATGGAATGAACGCAGAGTTGTTGATACGGAAGTTGCGGGTTTATTAAATACCACCATTTGCTCAGGCATTGCATTATTAAGCTCATGAATATGTTCAACGTAATTTCGTCCAACACAAAGCACTTTACCCACTTCTACTTTCTTTTCTTCAACTTGAATAACACTCATCATTCTTCCCTGCAAAACAAAAATCCCATCATAATCTAACCTATTGACTTAACGACACTAAATAGCAACCTCTAGTGTAAAAAATAAGACATTCACCCCGTTTTGAGTTTTGTATCATCTAATTGAAACAGCAAAGTATTTGTAAAACAAATAGACAAAAAAGCCAGCACGAGGCTGGCTTTAGATCAATGAGCTGAATAATAGTTCTCGCTAAATCCTATTATAGGTAGTAACGAGCACCTAACGCCCATTTGTCATCAGTTTCACGACCATTGTCGTCATTTAGGTCAAACTGGTAACCCGCGTAACCAACAAATTTAGGCGTGAAGTTGTATTCTGCTTGTAGTGCCATTTCTTCACGAGCAGTTTCTGTTTTAGAGCTCTTAAACTCTTTACCTTCCACCATCTCATAGTTAACACTCAAGTTTAGGCTGTTTGCTAGAGCGTATGCGATGATCGCTTCGTATGCATCACTTTCTTCTAAACGGTCGCCTTTTGCACTGAAGTTCATGTTTTCGTTTGAACCATAAACCGCAGCAAGGAATAGGCCTTGGCCGTACGCACCGTAAGATGCTGATACAACGTGTGATTCCGCCGTGTGCTTACCTGCATATGCAGGGTGCTGGAAATCACCGCCATTGTATGAGTAACCGATTTTAGCGCCCATGATTGAGTAAGAAAGCGCAGCTTGCACACGGTCATCGTATTTAGCACCGCCAGTTATAACTCCAGCATCGTTGCGCGTGTAATCATCGTTTGCACCCTGCCAACCAAGACCAAAGTTGATCACACCCGCTTCACCCAGCTCGATGGCATTACGGTAAGAAAGCATTTTATCCGCACGGCCAGTGCCAAGGTTTCCATGATCGTCATAGATGAAGTCGTTGGCAAACGCGATTGGCATATCTGCAATACCTGCGACATCGTAGTAAGGTGACCATTGCGTACCACCTACTGCACGACCATAAACCTCATGCGTTATACCTAAGTAACCTAGACGAGTTTTAAACGACTCTTCACCACCGTCTAAGTAGTTTAGCGCCCATTCACCACGTGCGTCTGCGGTGAAGCCATTACCCAAATCCTGTGTCGCAGAGATATTGATACGAGGAGAGTTAGTACCCACATCCGTGTCACCTTGCTCTGATCCATTTAAATTAACAGAAACGTGGCCGCCCATCGAAAATGTTGTGCCATCGTTATTATATAGTTCCACTGCAACTGCTTGAGTACCGAAGGTTGCTGCCGCGATTGCCGCTGCTAATAATTTTTTATTCATTTCTAAATCCATTACTTATTAGTTGGTTAGTCAGTTTTAGACCCGGCTTTGGTTCACTTTCGTAAAAACGAAATGATGAACAAAGAGAGGAATACAAAGGCTATCCGAGGCATCGTTTCCACCAGATTAGTTTTACCTTTGTGTAACAACTGCCGACACTTTATTTGATTAGTTCCTGACAACCGAGTGAAAAGATCTCAGACAAAACCTAAAAAGCAATCGTTTACTTAGCCTTCAAGAAATCGAGAAATAAAAACCTTACAATAAGAAATGCTTTAGAGAGAGTTAGCTCACAAATAGCTGATGATTCGCTATTTTTAGGCCAAACTTCCCTGCCAAATTGAAATGTTTACTTACATTTAGGGTCAAGAAACAATTCAGGAACTTTTTGAAAAAAACACAGTCTTCAACGGAGAGAAAAAAACCTCAAAAAAGATAAACCTTTCTTTTTATAAGTGGTATGAGAAGGGGCACTTATTCTCGCCAGCAATAAAAGTGCAATCAAATCATAACTTAACAGAAATCTATCTTTCATTTTCAGCCTTTACCTTAGCGTCATCAACACATCGGGCAAGAAAGCCCATCGATTACAACTAGGGTAATAAGAAAATGAAAAAGGCAGCACTAACTACTGCAATTCTTACAGCATTGGTATCAGCACCATCATTCGCAGCAACTGTATACAAAAACGACGGTACTGAATTAAAAGTTGGCGGCCGCGTTGAGTTTCGTGGTGACTTCATCGGTTCAGACGGTGCTGAAGTTGAAGGTTCTATGGAAGATAAAAGCCGTGCTCGTCTTAACCTAAAAGGTAAAACAGACATCGGCAACGGCCTTTCTGCTTTCGGTGTTTACGAAGCCGAACAAAAAACGGGCAAGAGTGAATTCAAAAACCGCTACATGTATGCAGGCGTCGACTCTGATATCGGTGCTTTCTCTGTAGGTCGTCAAGACATGGCTGCAGTCATCATCTCTGACATGACGGATATCACTGAATTCTCTGGTGTTCAGCAAGTTATTGATTCGTCTTCTGATAAGCAAGACAGCGTTTTCGCATACCGTGGTGCGTTTGATGCACTACAACTTCAAGCAACCTACCAAGCAAACTCTAGCGATAACGAAGATAAATACGGCATCTCTGGAATGTACTCACTACCAATGGGCCTCGACTTTGGTCTTGCATACTCTGGTGGCGATGTAGATAAAGATAACTCTGAAGATCAAATTCTAGGTGGTATCGCTTACTCGATGGACAACCTTTACCTAGCAGGTACTTATTCTCAAGGTTCCCTGACTGACTCTGAAGACTTTACGGCTTACGAGCTAGTCGCAAGCTACAAAGTAGCAAGCAAAGTGACACTTGCAGCTCTATACACAGCTCAAGAGAATGATCCAGACAACGGTTCAAAGTACGACACCGTTGAAGGTATCGAGCTTGTTGGTTACTACAAACTAAACAGCAACTTCCGTACTTACCTGTCTTACTACATCAACCAACTTGATGAAGCAAAAGATGCAACAACAGGTCTAGTAACAGAAGGCGAAGATACACTGCGCCTAGGCGTACGTTACGATTTCTAATTCACTCTTGTCCTAAGAGCGAGTCCACTTGGCCAGCACCTTTGCTGGCCATTTTTATTTAACCCAACACAACTCGATAAGTTTTCACACTATCCAAGTATCGCTCAGCAATGAAAAACGAGCGTAACGACGCCTACTTCTGCCCTCTTTTAATGCGATTGATCACTAAGTTAGTGCATTTCATCTAATCGACAACACAGAAAAACCAAAAAACCATTTAAAATCAAACACATAAAAGTTGGCACGTGTTCTGCAATATTATTTATGCAAATGCATGGCAGCGTTTGTGCTTCTCGTTCTTTGTACCTGTTATAACAGGCACGTCCTTTGAATTGGTAATGTCGCCTCCCTCTGGGAGGCATTTTTTTATTGGCGCGAAAAACAATAGGACGTATGATCCCGCCACCTCTATCAAACTGGAATTTTTCAATTGAATCATCATCCTGTTCAAGGTGCGTCCTGGATGCTAACAGCTGGCTTGGCATTCGCCATAGTGAACAGCTTCGCCCAAATTGCTAGCATCAACTTTGGTGTCTCCTCCACCACATTTGCGTTATTCCAATATGCAATCGCCTTATTTGTTATTCTGCCCTACCTACGTACACTTGGGATTAGACGTTCTTTAAGAACCCAACACTTTGGCTGGCATGCATTCCGCATTTTTCTCTCTGTTATCGGGATTCAACTTTGGTTATGGGCTCTCGCTTACCCAGTTCCAATTTGGCAAGGTATTGCACTTCTCATGACCTCCCCGTTATTTGCCACAGTTGGTTCTGGCTTGTTACTCAAAGAGAAAGTAGGTACTGCACGCTGGTTAGCGACATTGACGGGGTTTGTTGGTGCCATGATCATTCTTGAGCCTTGGGCAGACTCATTTACATGGGCGACCCTGCTCTCTGTTGGCGCCGCATTTTTCTGGGCAGCGTATTCATTAATGGTAAAAAAAATGTCGGTAAACGATCCGCCATCAACCATGGTTGTCTATTTATTGCTGCTGATAACACCATTTAATATCTTGTTAGCGATACCGACGTTTACTATGCCAGATACGTGGACGATATGGGGTGTGCTTTTAGCCGCAGGTGCACTTACAGCACTCGCTCAATGGGCTATCGTTAAAGCATATGCAGTAGCAGACGCCTCATTTGTGCAACCATTTGATCACGCCAAACTGCCTTTGAATGTTGTTGCTGGTTGGTTGGTGTTTGGTTGGGTGCCACCTGGTCGTTTATGGTTAGGTGCTGCGATTATTATTGCATCTATTGCGTTTATTACGCATTGGGAAGCGAAAAAGACAAAGTTAGTTGAAAGAAAAATCTAATTTAAAAGTTCTATATTTTCAGGAAAGGAAATGAGGAACCCATATGAGTCAACCAATCAAAATTACACTGTATCGCTGGGCTGGTAGTTGGGGCCCATTCAAAGTCAATATTCCTTGTGGTGAATGTACATTAACCAAAGATATTTTAAAGGATACTTTTGAAAACGAACTAGCCGATGTGCCCGTTGAACTTGAAGTAAAAGATTGGTTATCGCACTGGTGGGAACCATTAAAAGCTGGTGCTTGGCATGCACCCATTCTTCTTGTCGAAGGGAAAGTTATCAGCCAAGGAGAAGCATTGAATCGGGGTGTGCTTGTACAGTCTGTTATTGCTGAGTGGGTAAAACGCGATGAGCTAAAAGGCAACATTGTTTATGGTAAAGCAACTTGCCCTTACTGTGTCAAAGCCAAACAATTACTTGACGAGGCTGGCGTTCAGTATGAGTACCATGATGTAGTTAAAGACAGCGCCGCCTTATACCGCATGATTCCTGAAGTAAAAGCCATCATTGGCGAAAAAACACCGGTAACAGTGCCGCAAATCTGGTTAGATGGAAAATATATTGGAGGCGCTGACGATTTAGAAAAGTGGTTATCAGCAAAGGGGCTAGATAAAGTGCCTAACAATGTTGTGGAGATACCAAGCCAATCCGCGTAATTCTAGATTTAAATGTCATCAGTCTTTGAGTAGCGTTTTGCCAATGTTGTGCAATATGTTGGCTACTTACTAACAACAAAACAGAGAAAAGCAAAAAGCCCTGATTTTTCAATCAGGGCTTTTTAAATTATTTCGCCAGTTTTTTAATAACACGAGCAAAAACAGAAGCTTTTTTCTTCTTCGCTTTACCGTAAAGCGCTTTGTGCATCGCGTCTTTTGCAATCATCTGGCCAATATAAGCACCACCAAGTTCGTTACCCATGACCTTCTCCTGAATGTATTGACTTAACTATGTTGTAATTTTACACCACAATTAGATAAAAACAAGACTCCAGTCACATTTATTTTGTAATTAACTTTCAGTTTGATTTTCGTGGATTTCTTGAAATGAGCGTCTATCGCTTAGGTTGTTGGTATGTTTTACCCGCTGCGACGTACGTATCTTTCTGTTTGATTTCAAAGAATGTTTCAAAGAACCACGCAGCAAACTTGATCAAGTGATCGCCTTCATTCATGACGTGCTCTACGTATTCTTGCTCTTCTCCGGACTCATCTTCTTGAGTGGTAATATGGTAAATACGTTTCTCACCATCAACTTCTGCAAGGCCAAACTGACCCGTTAGGGATTGCGCCGCTTGTGCAACTTCTTCTTCCTCACACGCCTTCAAGACTTCGAGTGCCTTTGGCATACTTTCTTGCTGAGTAATTTCTTTTACCAGTGTTTCAAATTCGTTTTGTTGCATTCTTTCACCTAACGATTAGAGATCGGATAGCCATTGGGCAGAAATGTATTCCAAGCTTGAGAGAAGTATCAAGGTTCGCCCTCTTCCTTTCAAACCAAGTCATTCAGTATACACAACAGGCCAGACTTAATTTAGCTGCGCATTTTAGAAAGCCGACCTTCTGGTTGCAAGTATATTCAGATGGAAGTTTCTGCTTGAACCGTCCCTTCTGGCACTTTACGAAATTGGCTTAGTACAAGAACAAAGCAAGAAAGTAACGCAATAAACAAATAAAACACCCCAAGCTGCTGCTGATTCGTAACCCATGAGTCTACTAAGTACCCACCAAACAAACCTGCTAAACACATTTGAATAGAACCAGATAGCGCAGAAACCGCGCCTGCCTGTTGCTTATGTGGTGAAAGTAGCAAACTGATCGATACCGGGAATGACATTCCTTGAGCAAAACTTAAACACGTGAATGCCGTCAGCAATGAAAATACACTGAAGGGGGTAACCAACAACATGAAGCCTGCAACAGCAACAATCGCGAAACTCATCAGCAAGATTTGCTGAGCTTTGTAACGAGCATTGATCAAGTTCAGCACTAAGCTACCCGTCAGCAAACCAACTGATGGTATGATCATCAAAGAGCCGTAATCTGCCGCCGTTAATCCTAACTCTTGTTGCATTAAAAATGGATACAAGGAGAGCGTAACCAGAGCCGATAAATAACTAAGCCAGTTGTAGCTCGCACTACCAATCACTTGTGTATTCGTTAACAGACGCAAATAGTTCGCGCTTACTTCGCCTACTTTAAATTTTCTCTTCGGATAAGGCAGCGTTTCTGGCAGCACCAATAAACCAAGTGTAAAAATTGCCATTAAGTAAATCAGTACAAACACGAAGACAGCATGCCAACTCAGGTGAAAAGCAATCCAGCCACCAAACAGCGGAGCAATAATTGGCATCACTGAAGCAGTGACTGAAATATAAGATAGCGCTTTGGTTAATTGCATACCGTCATAACTATCACGCAGTACTGACCGACCAAGTACCGAAGCGCTGCCCGCTCCTAGGCCTTGCAGTAACCGTCCCGCTTCAAGGGCAACAATGTTGTCCGAAAACGCGATGCAAATAACCGTACCAACTAGATATACACTTTGCCCCAGAATAAACACCGGCCGACGACCAATCGCATCAGACAATGGGCCGTAAAAAAGCTGAGAGATACCGAACCCAACGAGAAATAGCGTGACGAGATTCTGAATCGAATGTTGCGGCAAATTCAAGTCATGACCAATCAACGGCAAAGAAGGAAGATAAATACTAACGCCAACTTGGCCTGTGGCAATGATCATCATCGCTAATAACAATGGTGTTTTACGCAAACGTTCCTCCTACTTTGTGACAGATTGATGGCAAACAGTGTATATTTGATACTCAAAGATGATAATCAGCTAAGTTGGAAAGGAATTAATTCCCAAGGAGATACAATGGACTGGATTCAAAGCGTGAAGAGTTATATTCGTGTGGTCGAAGAAGGTAGCTTTAATGCAGCAGCGCGGAAACTCAATACCACCAGCTCAGCTATCAGTAAGCGAGTTCAATGGCTAGAAGATAAAATTGGCGTTCAACTACTCAAACGTACGACCCGCTCAATTAGCCAAACTGAAGCTGGTGCGCTGTTTTATCAACGAGCAAAAAGTCAGCTTGATTCATGGCAATCGGTATTAGATGAAACTCGCTCAGTCAACCAATCACCAGCGGGGCTATTAAAAATTGGGGCAACGCTGGCCGTTGGTTCTAAATTTCTAGTTCATTATCTTGATGATTTTCTTGAGAAATATCCAGACATCACGCTTCAATTAACGACAACGCTACCAGGCCAATTGCCAGAGCTAAGCTTAGACCTGTTTATTAGCCGGGAATTAGAGCAACTGAACTCTCTGAGTTTCAAAGCCACTGCGCTTTTCGAACATAAAGCCCAGTTTTACGCCGCGCCTAGTTACCTAAAAAAATATGGAACACCGCAATGCGTTGAGGATCTGACAGAGCATAATGTCCTGATTTGGGGAGAAAAACCCTCACGAGAAATCAAAACAAATCGAGGTAAGCGTATCAGCTTGTCCGGTAACTTTGCCACGACCAACCCAGAAGCGCTGTTTCATGGTGCCAAAAGAGGCATGGGTATTTTGATGACGAACAACGTCATGATCAAAGATGATCTCAAATCCGGCGCGTTAGTCCCTATCCTGCCCGATATCACAGCGGATAAAGCCACTGTATATGCCTACTATCCAAAGCTGGATTATCAGCATACCCGGACTAAGCTATTCCTCGATTATCTCAAATCACGATTAGAAGAGGAGAAGCGCGCCTAGCTTAGCGTTTTTATCGCTATACCTTTAAAAGGTTCAAGCATAAAAACATGAAAATAATGATTTGTTCGTTCACAAAATTTGAAAAATCTGCCTTAGTAACCGATAGTTTATTTGATGCATATCAAATAATAATTCGTCGTGTCTTACACGATATGTTAATAACAACGCTAGGTGAAATGCTCGATGGGTCAGGTACAAATCAGTTTCCACAAAATTGATGAGATATTGAAGCTAAACGGCACGGCTCAGCTAAACCGAGTCACGTTAGATATTCATCAACACTTGCAGAGCCATTGCACTTGCGTTGTAGAAGTTGCGCATCTTCAGCATTCGGCTCATACCATTTCCTTCGCCAGCAATGGAAAAATTACAGACAACCTAAGCTACCACCTTTCAGGCACCCCCTGTGAAAAAGTGGCGAAAGACATTGGCGAACATATTTTCTATCAAGACCAGGTATACAAGCGTTTTCCTGAAGATCAGATGTTTCAAGAAGATGGCATTCAAGCTTACATTGGCCTGCCATTGAAGACACAAAATGGCGAAGTTCTGGGAATTTTACTGTCTACCTTTACCCGAAGCATCCACGCGAAAGAAGCGCAAGATATCCTCGACTTCCACCGATTTTATGCCAATGTCATTATTCATAGCTTACGTGAAAAGTGGGTCAGTGAACGTTCAGATAAGCTTCTTAATCAGCTTAGCTATGAGGTATCGCATGATAACCTAACTGGACTGCTCAACCGTAGCTGTTTAGCTGATACCTTGGAGACATTAACGCAGCAAGCGACTCGTCCATTCAGTTTGGCGTATCTTGATATCGATAATTTCAAATCGATCAATGATATCAACGGAAACTATATCGGCGACCAAATCATTAAGTTCACAGCTAACGCCATTCAACAGAGTTTGTCGTCGCCAAACAATGCGTTCCGTGTCGCAGGAGATGAATTCGCCTTCATCACGTACGACGAAGATCCTGTAGCCGTGTGTCAGGAAGTACTCGACAAAATTGAAAGTGGCTACAGCGACAAATCTAACCGAATTTCTTTCACTGTTAGTATCGGTATCGCGCGCGCACCAGTACATATGTTGAACAGCGATGAGCTGATTTTGAATGCCAGTCTCGCTCTCAAAGACTGTAAAAAACATCGCGATACACGAATTCAGCATTACGACACACACCTTAGTGCGTTATACCACCGTAGGACGCAGCTTATTGAGGCAATGCGAATCCAGCTAAGTACTGATATACAAGACAGCGATGAGTTGTATGTAGTGGTTCAACCGATCGTCGATATCACGAGCGACCGCTGGAATTACTTTGAAATTTTGACTCGTTGGAATAGCAATATCTATGGAAATATCTCTCCAGCGGAGTTCATTGAAGCTGCCGAACAATCAGGCCTGATTATCGAGTTAGGAGAACGGATTATTGAACTCGCGTGTATCGCAAAGCAAGAACTCGAAGCGAACCTAGGCTATAAAGTAAAACTCTCCATCAATTGCTCAGCGTATGAGCTGGTTGATTCCAACCGTTATATTAATCACTTAACCAACATGGTTGAAAAGTATCAGCACGAAGCAAAAGACTTTGTTATAGAGCTCACCGAGACCGTCTTACTCTCACAAAGTGGCCGTGAACAGATGGTACTTAACTCGTTGCGATACTTGGGTTTTAAAGTCGCACTGGATGATTTTGGTACGGGATACTCAAGCTTGAACTATATACACAATTATCCGATTGATAGCATCAAAATCGATGCTACCTTTGTGCAGAACATGCTCTCAAATACAACCTCTGAACAAGTAGTGTTTTTGATAGCACAATTGGCAGAGCTGCTTGATGTGGATTTGATTGCCGAAGGCGTAGAAGACGATAGAGCACTACAAAAGTTAATTGAAATGGGCTGCCACTACATCCAAGGTTATTTTTACTCTCGTCCACACAGTGTTGAAGAAATCGTACACCTGATAAATGAACGTGAAGTGCGGAGTGCCTAACGTACTGAACAAACTGCTGTCATAGAATTCAAATCTAGTTAATGCACAAAGTAAAAGAGACCAAGCCATGCTTAGTCTCTTTTTGTTTTTTAAGCGAAGTACTTTATTACAGCACTGCTTTCTCTTTATCGCGTAATAGTCTATCCATTTCATCTCTGTTCGCGACAAAAGTAGCCATCTCTTTCTTAGGAACAGAACTCGCCATTGGGATATTTGCTCGCATAGCGTTAACTGGACGGCCGTATTCAATCAACTCATAGTGAAGGTGTGGCCCAGTCACTCGACCTGTTTTACCAGAAAGACCGATACGCTGGCCTCGAGAAACCTTTTGCCCTTTCTTCACCAAAATCTTACTTAGGTGTAAGTAACGGGTTTTGTATTTGCTGCCGTGCTCAACAACCACGTAGTTACCCGCATAGGGGTGTTTACGAGTCATGATCACTGTACCATCACCAGTAGAAACGACTGGTGTACCGGTTGGTACAGCAAAGTCAGTGCCGTTGTGCGGCGCAACACGCCCCGTTACTGGATGTAAACGATTAGGGTTGAAGCCAGAACTGATACGCCAACGACTACTTACAGGGTAACGCTGGAATGCGCGCTGTAAGCTTTCACCTTTGGCATTGTAGAATTGACCATCAGTATGAAGGTAAGCGGTGATCTCGCGGCCGCGATTATAAATCTTAATCGCCTCAATTTCGTTCTTACCTGTTGGTACACCATTGATGCTTTGTGAGCGACGAACAACTTCAAATCGATCACCTGCACGAAGATCACGTCCAAAGTTAAGTTGTTCTTTGAGTAAGCTTACGACTTGACTCACTTCCGCCGACGTTAAACCTAAACGACTCGCAGAAGAAGAAAAACTGCCTTGAATAACGCCAACTAAAGGTTCTTGGCTCCACACGCCAGGAATGGAAATATCAGTAAAGTCATAGCTACCATCACTATTCAGCTTGTAGACCACTTTATCTGCAATAGAAAATTGCAGTTCCATTTTCGCTAACTCGCCTGTCGCATCATCACGCCAGAAACGGAGCGTATTGCCCGGCTTAAGTGTATCAAGTGCCAAGTAGTTCAAATCCGTTTCCATTACTTTCATTAACGAGCTGTAACCGAAACCGAGCTGACTAAAAATAGTGCTTAGGTTGTCACCTGCTTGGATTTGATATTCGAAGTTCGGGGGAGTGACAACTTCGGCAGTTGTCGCATCAAGAATTTTTTCAACGACCTGAGATTCAGGTAGGTTCAATGCGATGGTTTTGGTTAAAGATGACTCTTTGAGAGAGTGAGAAACACCAATCGCAACTAAAACTGGCAAGGAGTATAACAGCAGCGCTCTACGACTTGTCAGATTCGGCAACCGTCTTGTAATTTCATTTGTAGACACGGGAATTACTATCTCCTTTCAAACAAGGCTCATAGCTTATGCATTCCCGAATAAGAAATCACTAGGAAATTTCGAGATCTAGCGCAGAAAATACTGAATTTTTACAGAACTCAAAAAAAATTCATCACTGTTGCATATGTAAGTTATTCCCTACACGCTGTAATGTGGATGAATTGAATTGATTTGGCGTGTCTGCCATTGCTTGATCATCACCGTGCGCTAAATATGAAAGCGTGATAGTTGTATCACTTTTCCATTCGAGCTGAGTAAATTTCACGCGGTCACCAACAAAAATACTGTCTAAAAGGACAACTCGGCTCGGCACGGGGTCAAACTTGAACAAGCCAACATAGTTAAACGAACCGCTACCTTGTGTCGTTACAATCATCGGTGCAACAACCCATGAAACACCTTCAATCTCACGCTGGCTAATCGACGCAGTTGGAACAAGTACCTGACCTTTTGTCGTACCTGAATCATAGTCACCGATCAAATAGCCGTTTTCTTTATCCCACTCATCAAGAAAAGTGACCGCACCCTGCTCGGGTACTTGGATCGTCCAAGGGTTACGTGCAGTGATCCCAAGCGTCTCTTGCACAATAACGTTAGTTTCTACTTCTGTTTGAGGAAACTTAGCCATGATCTCGTCATCAGACAAACTAAAACGATAAACACCTGCGATCACAACCACAACCAATAAAACGATTGGAATAAGTAGAATAAGTGGTATCGGCAGGATTTTTTTGTGAGTCATGAAGACTTCCTTGTTTCAAGGTATAAACGAAAAGCGAGTATACCATTGTATACCCAAATGATTTCACCTCTTCAAGTGTTTCAAAATTAAACTAAACTGATTGTATCCAAATAGTTTCAAGTCCAGAGCTCATAACGAGCTAGTGACACAAGCTCTGTGCTCTAGGTCTATTGGTGTATTGGGACAAATAGGTAATCACGATGACAAAAACCATTCATACATGCGAGTGCGCCTGCGGTTTAGTTGAGATCCGTTGTAAGGGAGAGCCCACCCACACGTCTGTCTGCCATTGCTTCGAATGCCAAAAACGAACTGGCAGTGTTTTTGGGGTACAAGCTCGCTTTGAAAAAGAGCACGTCACTTTAAACGGTGAAGTCACTAGCTATACCCGAATTGGCGATGATGGCAGTGAGGTTCAGTATGACTTTTGTCCATCCTGCGGCACGACAATGAGGTTGTTCGTTTCTGCATACCCAGAAATCATGATCATTCCCGTCGGTCTATTTACCGATAAAGAGTTCCACCAACCTACGGTTTCAGTCTATGAACAAATGAAACACGGATGGGTGAGTTTCGAATGCACAACGGAACACATCTGCTAGCGAGCAATCCGCGTTCACGTATTTACTTTGGCTCGGACAAACGCCCTATAAGTGAGATTTTTTTGAGAATGATCAATCGAGTTTTACTGTAAAGGGTTTCGTAACTCGGTGTGAGCGTTATAATCGGCTCCTAATATTTGGTGGGGGTTTATTGTGATTTCCAGACTTCCTCGTTGGGTGGAATATGGCGCGTTTCTACTAGCTCTTCTCGCGGGCTGCGTCAACGCCGTTGGTCTTCTCGGCTTTCAACACCAAGCGATAACTCATCTTTCGGGAACCGTAACTCAGCTAGGGAACAGCTTGCTAACAGGTGTGGATAGCTCCATTCACCTGCTCTTCATCGTATTTAGCTTTTTGATTGGCGCTGCCTTTAGCGGCTTTTTTATTGAAAGCAGTGCGTTAAAACTAGGGCGAAGATATGGTGTTGCACTGTGCATAGAAGGGAGCTTGCTCTTACTCAGCTTGGGCTTTTTGGTGCAAGGGGATTTGTACGGCCAATATCTAGCATCAGCAGCATGTGGATTACAAAACGCAATGATCACCACGTTTAGCGGCGCAGTAGTCAGAACCACACATATGACCGGAATCATCACCGATCTAGGGATTATGATTGGAGAGAGCTTGAGAGGTCGTCAATTTGACCGACGTAAAGCAAAATTATTCCTATTCATTTTCTTTGGCTTTTTGTTTGGCGGCGTCGCGGGAGCGGCTCTATTTACGGTATATGGTTTATATACGCTGGTTTTCCCAGCAATATTGGCTTTTTCTACAGCTCTGATTTACTGGAGTTACCTATACATACTTAGCCGTCAACAAAAAGCATAAAATTTCGATCCGATTGAAGCGACATACTTCAATCGGATTTAGCTCAACAGGTTCACACTACCACGGTACAAGAAACGCTGAACGGCATTTTGACACTGCTAAAAACCTTAGAATAGATAAGGCTAACTGAATTTCTGGCTAAGAAGTTAGTCAGATCAAAATCACATTTGTTTACCATTTTATTATTCCAGTCACAATGCGCCCCATAATTCACTGCGCAATTCGCCTCTCGTGCTACAATTTTCTAACACAAGCAACATATTCGCATACACTTAGACGTTATTTGACCAATTACCCGACAAATCGGCTGAATAACTAGATGTATTTAATGAATAGTATTGCAATGGATGCAGTTTGCGGGTACCCTCCGCAAAACTGTGATTAAATACGGATGTTTAGTGAATATTTATGTCATGGAAATGGCAAGTATTGACTAGTAGTAACACGAGACAACTATGCATAACACCACTAATGCTACTGAAGCTCCTAAGGGCAACTTTTGGATGTTTTTCATCCCTTCCCTAATTGGTCTTCTACTCTTTATGGCTCCGATCTCTTACGATGGCGGCCTAACCATTCCCGTTGCAGTGATGGCAAAAGTCATCCCAGCGGTGTTAGGCGATACCTTGATTGCTATCGTCACCAGTATCATCGCTTTCATGGCCGTTGCTTCTGTTCTTTGCAAAATTTTTAAGCCAGCTGCAATTTTACGTAATGGTTTTTTAAACGGTCTCTTCAACCCATCTCCACTTTGGCTCGTTGTTCGTTTAATCGGCGGCGCTGCCGTGTTAATGACGTTTTTCCAAGTGGGTCCAAAAGCAATTTGGGAAGAGAACACTGGCGGGCTTGTTCTTACTGGTCTCCTACCTACTCTGTTTGCCGTTTTCATTTTCGCGGGTTTACTGCTTCCGCTTCTTTTGAACTTCGGTCTTCTGGAGCTATTTGGTGCGTTACTCAGTAAAATAATGCGTCCGGTATTCAACCTACCTGGCCGCAGTGCAATTGACTGTATGGCATCTTGGTTAGGCGACGGAAGTGTTGGTATCTTGCTAACCAGCAAGCAATACGAAAATAAGTTCTATACTCAGCGTGAAGCGGCTGTTGTCGGGACCACTTTCTCAGCAGTATCGATCACGTTTAGCTTAGTTGTTATCGCTCAGGTAAAACTAGAGCACTTATTTTTGCCTTTCTACGGCGCTATCTGTCTAGCTGGTATCGTAGCTGCGATTGTCATTCCTCGCCTGCCTCCGCTTAGTCTGAAGAAAGATCGCTACATTGACGGCAGCAACCCTGATAAAGACGCAGATGCAGTGCCAGAAGGCCACACCACATTCTCTTGGGGTATGGATCTAGCTCTTAAGCGTGCTGGTCAAGTCACATCGGTTCAGTCTGTATTTAAAGAAGGCGTACACAACGCAGTCGACATGGTATTTGGCGTATTACCTGTAGTGATGGGTCTTGGTACCGTTGCATTGGTGATTGCAGAATACACACCTGTATTTGCAATTCTGGGTCAACCGTTTATCCCATACCTAGAGCTACTGCAAGTCCCTGAAGCTGTTGCAGCATCACAGACAATCGTTGTTGGCTTTGCGGATATGTTTATTCCAGCAATTTTAGCGGCCTCAATCGATAACGAAATGACACGTTTTGTTATTGCAGCAATGTCAGTAACTCAGCTTATCTACATGTCGGAAGTAGGTGCCCTACTGTTAGGCAGCAAAATTCCAGTAAACATTGTAGAGCTCTTCGTAATTTTCATTTTACGTACGTTAATCACGTTACCTGTGATTGCTGGCGTTGCTCATCTTATTTTCTAAAATCGAGACGTCAATTAACAAAGGCTCCGCATCGTCGGGGCCTTTTTTATACCTAAAACTCCGTCCACATTAGGCTTTTAGTAAAAAGCTCATAATTTACAAAGACAAAACTTCAACAAAACACCTTTCAGCACCAACAAAATTTTCATCACCTCACCTGTAAAGCCAGTTAATGCCACTGTTTGTTAAGCAATTCTTTTCATTATGACGATTTCATTAATTGAGCTCGCAAACATGATCACACTCACAAGTTTTAACGTAAATTGTCGGTTTGTTTAAATTTAGTTAAAAAAGACGACAAATGAGTTCATGTTTTTGACAAAGATGTCGATAAAAATATAACCAAACACAATAGGTTTCTCTTTATGCCCAATTCGCTCGGTTTAAAAGAGGCGAAAGCAAAGTGGAACCAACCGGGAGAATCAGAGGAAAGCTCATGAAATTCAGACATAAGGTTGTCACAGCCTCTTCATTTTTGCTGCTAATTACCGTGTCGTTATTGTCGACACAACAAGTTATGACCATCCGCTCCCAAACTCAGGAGCAAATCGACTCAAGTGTCAACGAGATATTGACCAGTGTTGGTAACACTGTGCAATCAGAAATGAATGCAAAGAAGGATCTCGCTCGCTCCATTACTGAAGTGATTGAGCTTGACCCCAGTTCACATAGCTATGTTCAAAACATACTTGAAAGACCCACACCAAAAAGCAGCTTCCTTGCCATCGGTTTTGGTTATGAAAGTAATGGCTTTGTGATTGAAAATGACGACGGCTGGGATGCGGGTCCAGACTACGACCCACGTCAGCGTCCTTGGTTTATTGCAGCTAAGAGCAAAGGCGATTTGGTCGTAACCGATCCGTACGTCGATGCGTCTTCGAAAAACGTTATCATCTCTGTTGGTACACCAGTAAAAGAAAATGGCCAGTTTTTAGCCGGTATGTTTTATGACCTCGAATTAACTACCCTTTCAGATCTGGTCAACCAAGTGAATCTGTTTGATGCTGGTTACTTATTTCTGGTCACCGCTGATGGCACAACCATTGCTCACCCTCAAAGTAAATACAACGGTGAGAAAGTCGGTAGCTACCTCCCGCAAATCGAACTTACGCAATCAGCACAACATGTTGAGATTGATGGCAACCGCTACATGGTTAACCTGACTCACATTCCTGGCGAGAACTGGTACGTAGGTTCGGTGATCGATGAAGCTGTTGCCTATTCTGCCGTAGGAGAGCTTCGTAACAACGCTATTATTTATTCAATCATTGCCGTGATTGCATCTATTATCGCCCTAACTCTGTTGATTCGCACTCTCATGCGTCCTTTGGACACGCTAAACAATGCGATTAAAGATGTAGCATCAGGGAAAGGCGACCTTACACAACGCCTCGAAACAGATACTGACCAAGAGTTTTCTGAGCTTGCCACAAACTTCAATACGTTCATGGAGAACTTACAACAGCAAATCATTGAGTCGAAACGTATTTCTGATCAAATTTTAAACGGAACTCAAATCACCGCTGAGGGCGCAAAAGACTCGGCAGGCGCAATTCACACTCAGCTGCAAGAGCTAGAACAACTTGCTACCGCGATGCATGAGATGTCTGTCACCGCGACAGAGGTTGCTAATAATGCGCAAGGTGCGGCAAGTGCAGCCAAAGAAGCCGACCAAGCAACGGTTGAGGGGTCTTCTATCGTTGGTGAATCGACACAAACGATAAACATGCTTTCCGATAGCATTGACCTTGCAGTCGAAGAAGTACAAGTGTTGGAATCTGCTACCGCCAATATCGAAACGATTCTAAAAGTCATCAACGATATTGCGGACCAAACGAACTTACTCGCGTTGAATGCCGCAATCGAGGCTGCACGTGCGGGAGAATCTGGCCGAGGCTTCGCCGTTGTTGCAGATGAAGTACGTACACTGGCACAACGTACTCAAGAGTCGACAACAGAGATTCGTACTATGATTGAGCAACTACAATCTGGCGCTTCATCTGTGGCAAATGCCATGCATCAAAGCAAAGGTAGTGCTATAGAGGCCGTTGAAAAAGCGGGTTTAGCAAATAGTGCGTTACAACGCATTCGTGATGCGATTCAGCGTATTTCCGATATGAACTTGCAAATTGCCTCAGCAGCGGAAGAGCAAAGCCTCGTCGCTGAAGAGATCAACAACAATACGGTGAATATTAAAGACCTATCGACTCAAGTCGCCGAATCGGCAAATCGAACCAACGACGCGATGCAGGCGCAACAAGAAGATGTACATAAACAAGATCAAATCTTAAATAGATTTACTGTCTAACACTCATTTAAGCAAAAACAGCGAGCACCGGCTCGCTGTTTTTGTTTTTAACCCTCTACCCTAGTATTGGTCGATGTTACATGTGCCATGTTGTTGCTATTAAGCTCAACATTACAAGAACACCGACTATGTGCCCTTTCAAGTTTAATTGAACTCTACATGGATATAGCGATCATTAGAACGACGATAATAGCGGTCGTCCACTTTTAGATAAGTGAAATCTCCAATCTTTATGTAGGTACTATTCCGAGGAATTCGGTCATGGTAATAGTAACTGCGCCTTGGTCGTCGGGTCTCCACATAAATAACGTCACGATGTTTGTGTTTATGCTTGCGCTTGTGTTTATGATGGTGGTGATGCGCATGATGGTGATCGTACCGATGTCCATGCTTATGCTTCGGGTCAGCCACCGCTTCTGTACTCAACACACCTAAAGACAACATAACGCCAACCATGGCAAAAGATAATTGCTTTGACACAACAGAGCCTCTTATTCATATCAACATCGATATAATAGAAGGGTGAATCACTGTACATGTCAGCCTTTCGCTAAGGAGTTTTACTAAAAAGTCAGCGCTAACCGTGATTATCAGAGAAACGTCAAACATCACAAATGCTGATGACTTTGAGTGGCCTGGGTTCGGCTATGAATACAAAAAAGCCGCCCGTTTGAATACGAGCGGCTCAGTTTTTAAATAAGCTAGCGTGATTTTATACTGCTTGGGCAAACAGCAAGAAACAGCCGAATAGGAAGATCATGCTCATTCCCATTGCGCCGCCACCAGCTTCATAAATATTGTCATCTTCTACCGGCACTCGGCGCACTTTCATGGTCATTGATAATGGGACAAAGACCGCGAGAAACACAAGAATAATCCCCGCGTAGCTGAGAATAGCTAGGAAGTGTTCTGGGGCAAATACAGCACCTAATAGTGGTAGTACAAAAGTAGTAACAAAAATCACTGGCTTACTTGCTTTCAGTAGGTCTGCATTTTGATCGTATAGCGCCATTGCAACACCTAAGAACGACGTTAGTAGTGCCAAACCAGTAAACATGGATAGGATGAACTCTAAGCCCTCGTATTGCTGACCTAGTACCGATATCAACTCTGTTACGTTGGAGTATTGAACAAGCTCATGAGGTGGTAGGTTGCCGACAACCGCTAACAACCATAATAGGTAACAAACAAGCGGAATAGTTGAGCCCACGATAATCATATTACGCAGCTGTATTTTACTCGCTTCTTTGTTGTAAGTTACAAGCGATGGGATCACGACCATAAAACCGAAACTGGTGAAAAGCACCGAACTGGTTTTGATAAGTGCCATTTTATCGTCGCTCACAACCTCATCAAGTCCTTCAAACGAGACGCTTGGTGCAAGCGCAAAAAGTGTCAGGATCAGCGCTACGATCATGCCTAGGAACAAACCGCGATTCAGCTTATCTACTACCCCTGTACCTGCCGAAACAATGATACCAACTAAAAGAGTAAAACCGACTTGGCTTGAGATCGTAGATGTTGGAAGCCCAATTGAGGCTGTTACTTTTTGTACCAGATCACCCGCACCAATGATGTAAGCCATTAATAGACAAACTAACAGGGCGTAAAGCAAGCTGTTGGTTACCAACTGGCCTCCTTTACCAAGCGTTTCGCGAGCAATTGCATTCATGCTCACACCACCACCTACTTTGCAACTGGCTTCAAGAAGGAGCAGCGCAGCATAAGTCGTTCCAGCCCAGATGAACAACATAAGAAGAGTGCCCCAAAGGAGGCCAAATTGAGCAAGCACCATTGGTATAGCAAGCATACCAGCGCCAAGAGCAGTACCTGCAACGATCAGGGAGCTGCCGACAAGTTTTAGGTTCACGGTTAATACCTCTAAATTCAATCCGTTAATTTCTCACCAGTTGTGCTTTATCTAAAGCACACAACAAAACGCTCCGACTTAGTCAAAATTTGGTTACAAGAGCACTATGTTACAAGAGCCCTGTATGGCTAAGAAAACACGCAACAAAAGGTGGTTAATCATTTGCACATGAACACTTGAGAGTCATTTTTGGCGATGTCATCGTTGATGAAATGTGCGCAACTTTGGGTTCGAAGCAAAATTGTTCATCTTAATTCATCAACCCCATTCGTTATGAATGGATTTGGTTCGAAAAGATTGTAAGGCATAAGCAGGACGATTGAAAAGCAAAAGGTCAATCTTATAGCGATATATTTTAACAACTCTTATCTTTTACCTAAGATGTGTTGTTTTTTTCGTCACTAATTAGTCTTTTATCGCTTAAAAAGAAGGCAGAACGTGCTCAATGGCTCAATTTGGCTGGGTGTACAGATTAATTTACAGTTTAAGTGAAGGTGTTAGATTCCAAGGACGTAGCCTAGATCGGACAATATCGCTATTATTCGCTGCGTACCGACACTGTTCGGTTCACATACCTCTAAACACTGATTTACGGTTCGAAAATATAGGTAAATGAGTGTCCGAATGCTGGGTGTGGTTCCCCAGCATTTGCATCCTTTCTTTTAGATGTCATCAATTGATCGAAATTGCGTAAATCTTGTATCGCCCGACTTTACGACTGTGTTAATACGCTTTATCTAGAGCGCCAATGATATAAGTTAACACTGGAATACCCATATCGGCGACCTGCTTCTCAGTCTCACTCATATTTTCATGCGCCATCCGCAGCTCTACTTCACTTATCGATTCTTTGTGAAGGTAAAGCTCTTTGTAGTTCATCAATCGCTGTTGTGACTGTTGAATCAGTGTCACAACATTCTCTTTAGTCTCACGATGTTGCTGATCAATTTCACTAAATAAATGATCTAAAATGCGTTGCATTTTGCGAATAGAAGCTTTCGTTTCTATTGATTTGTATGATTGATACTTTTCCATTGAGTTAATAACTGACTAAAATATTTACGTTTTTATAAGACAGTTATTTTTATACTGATTGCAAAGCAGGTAAATATGTGGTGGTTAAACTGGTCCACTTCTTGCTCCGTTTAGGTCAAAACTGTCCTTTCAGGAGAGCACATGCAGGTAGACCCTATAATTCAAGCACTGATCGCAAGACGAAAATCGAATGGCCTCTCCCGTGAGCAAATGGCAAACATCGCTGGAATGAGCGTAAAAACATATCAAAGGATCGAGCGCGGAGAGTCCGATCTTAAACTCTCACAATATCGTGCCATATTGCGTTCGCTTCATTTGACTGACCTAGATATTGCCTTAGATGTACGTGATGTTCAGCATGTCACAGCAAATGACTTAACGGCCGTGGCGCGATTGCTCTCACCGGAAGCTCAGTCCCTGCTCGTTCGCCTGTTATCGTTAATCCTTGAACAAAAGAACAAGAAAGGTGATTAACGACATTGCTCATACCCAAACGATGAATGCCCTGTTGAGCGTTGAAACATGAATCGTTTAGACAAAAATAAAACTCGTCAAATGACGAGTTTTATTCTTTATATCAGTCCGTTACTCTAGGCTTTTCAATTCCGATGTATCAACGCCTTTTATTGCATCTTTCGCCACTTTATCAGGATCAAAGACATCACGTTCTTCATATGAATTATCAATCATGCCTTGTCCTATCGCGGTCGCCTGCTTTTGTAACTTGTTACCCTCTACCTCACCAGCATCCCAGCCTTGTCGATAATCTGAGTCGGTTTGATACCTTGTTTCGTCCTTAATATAGTGTTCAAAATCATTCCCTGCCTCTTGCATACCACTATGCCGACCGTCATGAAAGCCTTGGATATAAGCTTCATCATAACCGCTCTCTTTTAACGCGCTGTCACTCGTACCACAGCCTGAGAGGAGAACAAAAAATAGCGAAACGAATACCTTATGAAACATATTTAGGCCTCAAAGCTTTCAAATAAATTAATCATAGTTCGCGATTTCAACTTCTGCTTACTTCAGGCTATTAGATAGCATTGTGACTCGACGAAGCCTGTGAACTTGAGTCCCTACAGTGAGTACAAAGCTGGACAAAGCATCACACCTACTGATAAACATTATACTCAACGCGCGTTTAATACTTCCATCGCAAGTGCTTCATCATCTTGCTCAGCCAAACCGCTAATGCCAATTGCACCGACGATTTTCCCCTCTTGTTCTATAGGCACACCACCCATAAAGCCAGTGATCTTTGGGTCAGTCCAATAACTCAACTGCTTACCCGTCTCACGAGCCCAAGCACCCAGATTGCCGCTAGGCTGACGGTCTCTAGCCGAGGTGTAAGCTTTGTTCTGTGCCAACAAACCTGCTTGCAGACTCACATCATCCATTCGGGCAAAACCGAGCAATTCTCCATGTGTATCAACCACGGCAACCGCAATGTTTTGCTTGCGAGCAGTCGCAATTTCCAATGCCGTTTGAATCAGAGTTTGAACTTGTACGTATTTCATTTTTCTCTCCTACGGGATCTCATGACCAAGGGTTTTCTCGAACAAGCCATACCAATGGCTACGTGATAGCGTGACGTTCTCTACTTGAGCACAAGCGCGAATACGCTGTGGGTTTGCAGTACCAATAACAGGCTGAATTTGGTTTGGGTGACGCGTCAGGAAGGCTAAAGCAATCGCCTCAGACGACACACCATATTCAGCTGCTAGCGCCATTACCATCTCCGCCGTCTGTCTGGTGTTGTGATCATCAGAATGTAAACCACGCTCTGAGAATCTTCCCTGCGCCATACTGCCCCACGCTTGCAGTTGGATATTGTGCTTACGGGCATGTTCCAGTATTCCTGCAACGTAGTCAGATGCAGACGAAGGAAGCCCCATGCCTTGCTTGATGAAGTCAGACTTAGCCAGACTCATTTCCAACTGGTTCGCCACAACAATTTCGCCCGTTGCTTGTTGAAGAAGATCAATTTGAGCACTGTTCATGTTAGAAACACCGAAGTGGTTAACTTTGCCAGCTTGTTTCAGTGCTTGGAGCGCTGTGCCCAGTTCTTCAAATTCAACCAGAGGATCAGGACGATGCAGCATCAAAACATCAAGGTTTTCCACGCCAAGGCGCTCAAGAATGCCCTCAACAGAAGCCGTCACCCATTTGGCAGAGAAGTCATACTGCTTAACACCTTGCTCATCTCCTAGACGGATGCCGCACTTGGATTGCAGATAAATTCGCTCTCGTAAGGTTGAGTCATTGGCTAAGATGCACCCAAACACTTCTTCTGCCTTACCGAATTTGTAGATATCCGCATGATCAAAGAGATTGATGCCAACCTCTAATGCAGCCTCGACAGCGGCATAAGCTTGGTTTTCATCTTGGGCGGTTAATGGGTTGCGATTCCACTCCCCTCCAAGTCCCATACAGCCGAAGACCAAGCGGCTAACGTTAGGTAAGGTTTTGGCGAGCGGTAGTGTTGGATTGTTCATCGTTATTCTCACTTTTCCGATTTCTGCATCTTCAATTTCTTAAGTTAACTCTAACCATCTTACCGTTCGTAAAAATTAGTTTAATACCGTAAAATCGAATTCATTATCCTCGCTACCGAACAATTAAAGCGAACAATAAAGACGAGCAATCAAGATGGCAGATTATAAGAGAATCGAAAAACTGATGCTGTTTGCTGAAGTGGCTCAAACACTCAATTTTTCTAGAGCAGCGGAGCAACTTGGCATTTCTAAAAGTTACCTGTCGGAACAAATCAAGCGCTTGGAATCGGAACTCGCCACGCCTTTGATTGTTCGAACCACACGCAGCGTGAGATTGACGGCAGAAGGTGAATCGATCTTTGCACAAGCGGAAGATCTCAAACGCCGCGTAATGGAAATGGAAAAGAGTTTAAGTCAGCGATCTGAACAAATAGACGGTCTGATTCGTCTTACCGCTCCCAAGATGTTTGCTGAAGCGGTGCTGCATGATTTGTGCGTAGCGTTTCGCGCTTTACATCCAAACGTAGAGTTCGAGATCCTTTCTAGCTATCAAGCGTTTAATCTGACAGAAACCAGCGTTGATTTTGCGTTTCGAGCGACAAGAACGCCGCCAGAGAATATGATTGCTCATCACCTTTTGGACTACCACCACTGGCTGGTGGCCTCTCCTCAGTATCTGCAAGAAGAAGGTACGCCGGAGACATTAGATGATTTACAAGAGCATCAATGCTTAATCACATTGCATCAAAAAGAGTGGCCGTTAAAAACGGGAACAGTTCAAACCCAAGGTTGGCTTTCAAGCAATGAAAACCGCTTACTCAAAGAATCAGCCCTGTCTGGCAATGGCATTGCTCGGTTAGCAAGTTACTTTGTCGAACAAGACGTTGAGCACTGCCGTCTAGTGCAGGTTCTATCGGAAGAAACCGACCACCAGCACAACGCGGTTTACTTGGTGTACCCACAACTTATCTATCAATCGGCGAAAACCAGAGCCTTCATTGAATTTGTGAAGCAGCACTTTGCTCAATAACTAAAGCAGTTAATCCGCCGACCACACCGAGCGAATATCTGGCCAACCCCAGTTAGTAAGAGCGACGTCTTCTAAAACGCCTTGGAAACGCAAAGTTTGTGTATGGTGGAACATGGGTGCAATCCAGTATTCGCTGATCAACGTCGATGCAATTGGTTCCAATGCATTAAGGTAGTCCTCAAGTGGAACGAAAGATCTGACTCTCTGTAGTTGTTCATCTAACCATTGTGCGTTCTTCTCTCCCAAAGTGTGGAATAGCACAGCGTTGCTGAAGAAGTTCGTGAACGCTGAGGCATGACGATTATCATCTAGGTTTATGTTCGTTACGACCATTGTCTCATTTAGCTCACCGTTCTTAGCCTTCTCGTTCAGCTCACGGTAGGAATACATAACAATTTCTACTTTACTGCCAACACTCACCAAACGATTAGAAATAGCCCGCGCACAGCGACGCAACGCGGTATAGTTATATCCTGCTATCGTAATGTGTTTAGGTAACTTAAGCGGCTCACTGAACGGACGGAGCACTGGCTTCCAACCTGGTAGCAGGTTATGAGCGGGTATACTCCCAAATACAATATTCTCGCGGCGCATCACTTCGGCCAAGAGCTCAGGTTGAATTAGCTCACTAATATAACGGCGCTGCGCTAAAGAGAGTTTGTGCTTAGCGTGCTGATTAAATAAGGCGAATAAGCAACCATCTTCTATTCGACTACGCTTGCTCGCCGATGAGTTTTCTCGGTTTTGCGTCGACATATAGTGTCCACACAAATCCTCCTCGGGCGAAGTATCCCTTTGCAACGTATTTGCTGCCAATGACGGGTTCTCCATTTGCTCGTCATCAACAATCCAGATAGTCACCAAATCCGTTAGAACTCTACATGCATAGTAACCATTAAATGCTTGCAGTTTTAAACGACTTTCATTGTGCTCGACAACAGAGAATGGGCCACTTCCGACCACCAGCTTGTTATTCGCTACGTTAACTTGGCTTACTGGTTGAATGCCGTATTTCACACCAGAAATAAGTCCAGCAAAGCCCAAGTCAGCTCGATTAAGCTTAAAAACAACCTTCAATGGCGTTGGCGCAGTAATGTTAGCAACATGTGCCAACTCTTTTTCGTAATACTGTAGTGAACTCAACTTTGCAAACAAGCTAACCACTGTTTCTGCATCAATGGAATTACCATTATGAAAAGTCAGACCTGGACGAAGGTAGAAAGTCCATTCGTAGGTGTCTTCGTCATAACGCCAGTGATGTGCGAGTTCTGGTTGCACTTTCCCATTGTGATCACTCGAAACTAAGCAACAATAGATTTGCCTTAATAAGAAACGTTCGCTGCTACGCTGAAGTTGATGTGGAACGACGCGCTCAAACATTCGCTTATAGGTTAATTGAATATTGAGCTGTCCTTCTTGAACAGAAGCACCAGACGTTGTTTTTAACAAACGGCCAAATGCCATTTCGTCTTCATCTAATATCGCCAGTGCTTTTTCATACTTGCCTAACTTGATACGTTCAAGAGCCAAGCTCTCTTTTAAAACGTCTAACTCCATATTCAGAATAAGAGTCGATCGTTGGTTCCGCCCAGCTTTCGGGTGCCAGCTCAACCACGCCTTCTGCTGCATCTGCGTTAGCAGGCTACGAGCATGCCGAGAAGAAGTGAACATGATGTCGGCAATGTCCTGTAACGTGGTTTTTGTTTCATCACCAACGCTAAACGAGAGTAATCGTTGGTAATAGCGAAACAAATTGAGATCAGACACTGAATCAACCTTAGATCTGTGAAGTTTGTGGATAGGAATAGTTTACTTAAGTTGGCGGTAATAAAATAAGAAAACTTCCTAATTATCTGTTCCCCTTTTCCACAATTAACCTCCAAATTCGGCTTTAAAGCCCCATATATTTACGTTATGAGGAAAAAAGCCAACAAAAGCACTCTCTTTTTTATATCCCCTTTTATACACATAATTTATTCGTCAGCTAAAGGAGGAAAAAAATGAAGAAGCCAATGATGGCGTACTTTTTTCAGCAACGCCTAGCTCAATCGAGTAATAAAATAGAAGTGATGACTCTGGTTTATCTTAACGATATGTTCCAGTGGTCATAGCCTAACCTCAAGCAGAACTTAGCTCCTGATACTACACCCCCACTTCGTTGTATCTTAAGTTCTGCTTTTTCATCTTTTGCACTCTACTACCTTATTGCAGGTTACTAAAAGTTAACTAGTTGAAACACCGCAAAACAGAGTCTACATTGAAGTCTCATCCCCCAATCGCTTTGTTGAGAAAGGGGCATTCATGGATATACACCACCAATTCGGGAGTCAATATGGCAACTTCAGTGAAACTTAAAGCGGGCGACAGCTTCCCTCATCTTCAAGCCACTTTGCTAGATGGTTCAAGCGTAACGTTGGGTCAGCCGCAAGGTGATGCGACTTGGCAAGCAGTATTCGTTTATCGTGGTAAACACTGCCCTCTTTGTACTAAGTACCTCAACGAGCTTGAGAGTTACAAACAGGCTTTCGCTGATGCTGGCGTCGATATTCTTGCCGTTTCTGGCGATTCAAAAGCACAGCTAGAGGGGCATCTAGAGAAACTCGAAATCAGCTTCCCTATCGCTTACGGCCTGACCGAAGAACAAATGAAAACGCTAGGCTTGTATGTATCTATTCCTCGATCTGAACAGGAAACCGATCATAATTTCGCAGAACCAGGTCTGTTTGTGGTGAATGAACACGGCGACTTACACGTGGTGGATATTTCAAACAACCCGTTTGTTCGCCCTGAGCTTGGCGCGCTATCACGCGGATTGGCATGGATTCGCGATCCAAACAATAACTACCCTATCCGTGGCACGTTGGATTACTAATATCTTCTACACCCAAGTAAACTTTCTATCCTTAAATAAGTTAGGATTCTTGCCTTAGTGAGAATAACTTGGAATGCATATCAGATCCGTGAGATCTGATATGTATCAACAAGTTGGAAATAGAGTCCTTGTTCATTATACAACGCCTTGATGAAAAACAAGATCAGTGAAGTCCAGGCTCCCCTCAAACGACGTTAAGTATTTACTTCTAAGTCACTTTCACGATAAATACATGAAATTAAGACTAAAAACTTAGACTTAACGGATATATAAATCATAACGGTACCTACACAAGTAGTTGGCTAGCGATTATTATCCTATTGCAACTCACAATTGTGCAATTCTAATAATTCATACCATAAATGAAAACATAGATACCGTAAGAGACAAAATAAAAGCAAACGATTAAATTATCAATAAAACACCGTTCAATTAAAAATAAAAATTTTCACTTTATATAAATATAATTAATCGTTATTTGCAATCACACATCTTAATTGAGAAATACAGTATGAATAAAATCTCTTTGCTTTATATGGCCGTTTGTATCGGATTAGTTGGATGCGGTTCAGGAGGAAGCGACAACGATCCAGCAAAAGATATACATCCCACCATTTCAAATCCGGAACAAATCAACGCAATGACGGTGGAAAAAGGTCATTTCTATTGTTCTGTAAACCAACAAAAACTGGAACACGGAGGGACATCTGCAAGCATGTCCTACCTGATTGAAAAGAAAAGAAATTCTACGGTTGTTGACGATTATGAATGTACCGAATACGGTTTAAAGAAAGGTGAGTCAATTATCGTCACTAAAAGTGCAATTGAAAACTTTTCATACTCAAAACATTATAAAAGCACGAAGAAGAATGACATTAATGGGTTTAAAATCATCTACCCTACAGGGCTTACGACTCCGATTAATAAAGATTATGAAAAAATTACGATCACGTATAATACGGAGAGACCTGACGTTAACATTAAGATAATTCAATATTTTGACGAAAAATCTAAATTATATACCATCAAAAAATATGAAAGCCACGTTAACGAAAACTCACCAATAGGTTTAGTTGAGAAAGAGGATTTCGATAAATATTCCGATTTTGAAAAGAAACTGGAATTAAATAGTGCTTTTTTAAATTCAACTGAAGTGAGTGATTTATTCTACAACTTACTAAGTATGATAAATAATAACTAAAAATCAAAAACTTAAAAAGTACGATTATGCTCAAGTAGCCTCGATATGCCTGACTCGAAAGAGTACGTTGTTTTACGAAACAAATTACGATTTGAATGAAGCACATCTAAGTTACTTGGGTAAAAACGGCGATGTATTGTTAATCAGCTTTCAAAAGAGAGTAACGTTTGCGATTAACTACTTTGGTCTTAACGAAGCTCAATTTGATGCTTTTCAGACCAAATTCGCAAATCATCAAGAATCTTAAGTGCGGTACGGCCGAACTCTGTTAGTTCATAGCTTACGGCAATTGGGCGGTCGCTGATCACTTTGCGCACCACCATACCTTCCGCTTCTAGCTCTTTAAGGCGTTGGTCGATCATCTTTTTACTTGCACCGCCTAGCATGCGTGCTAAGTCATTGAAACGAACTGGGCCGTCTTTCAAATGATAAATCAGAGAACCTTTCCATTTACCACCAATTAGACGCATCCCTTTCTCGATAGCACATGGCTCCGCACATACGTTCGCCACTGACTTACGACCTTTGCTATCTACACTGATTCTGCTTTCCACAATACACCTCAAGATACGCACCTAATCTAGGTAACGAAAAGTAAGCTAGATACATTTAGTGCTTTAGAGTAATAAAAACGTCACCTCGCCGCAAACAAATAAAAATGGACCGCATGCAGCAGTCCATCTCAATTCATCATTCAGTTCGCACTATCTTTCTAAAAGGATTAGAAGTTTTCGTTAATGTGAGCTTCGAAACGAACAAAATCGTTTTCGATATCTGCGTTCTTCATCACGTCGTAACAAGCGAATGTAGGCAGTGCTGACATACCAAAGAAGCGGAAGTTAGCGTGCATGTGGAACATCAAATCGTCCACGCCTTTACCTTGGAATAGGTATTCGCTCTCATCATCAAACGATTCTTCTGGCGCGTTGAATGTCAGTGACAGCATGTATTTGCTGTTGGTTTGAGTGCCGCCTGTACCATAGTTTTTCTTTGGTTCTTCTGCGCTACGGCCATCGAATGCACATAGTGCGCCGCCCATACCCGCAGTAAACACGTCGTCCATGTATTTTTTGAATGACCAAGGCACAGACATCCAGTTGATTGGGCTTTGGATGATCACGCGATCAGCCCATTCAAAGTGTGCGAGTTGCTCATCTACGTTGATCTCATCTTGCATTGTCACAACGCGAACCTCATGGCCTTTTGCTTGCAGAAGCGTCTGTGCTTTGTCGACAAGAGAAGCGTTTAAACGACCTTCTGAGTATGGTGATGGTTCGTGTGCGTTGATGATCAGTACGTTGCTCATGGGATTACCTTTAAATAAGTTCACAAGATGACGCAATAACCATTGTGCGTCGGATGTGGTTTATTATGGTAACCTAGAAATATAGTGCAATTAGTTAACTTTTAGTAACCTACTTGATTTTTTACTATATCACTGTTTTTAAAAGATATATTTTTTCAACTTTTTATTCATCGTTATTTCCCGATTAATTTTTTCATCGAGTTGTTGCATCTTCTACAGAGCAGGCGTACACTTTATCGCAATTCGACGATTAACTATTAAGGCCAGCGAATGAGTGATAAGTGCAACGACACGTGCGAAGTTGTTTTTCAGACAACACAACAACAGCTCGAGAAAGAACAAACTCTAGCAGCACAAGCAAAAGCTTTGTCACATCCAGCACGTTTGCGCATTCTGCATATCCTGCACACTCTCGATACCATGGGCGGTTGTTTGAACAGCGATTTGGTTTCTGAACTGGGTCTTGCGCAATCTACTGTTTCCGAGCACTTGCGCATTCTAAAGCAAGCTGGCTTTATCAGCGCCGAGCCAAACCCACCTAAGGTGTGTTACCGCATTCAACGCGACGCGTTTGATCAGTTCAATCTAGGATTTTCCAAGTTATTTGATTAATTCCCTTTGCACGCTGGTCAGGCGTGCAGAGATAAACTATACCTTTAACTATCGCCTTTCGACGATAAACGAATAAGAGAACACTATGACTACTCAAGTTTTAAATAGTGCCAGCGACAAAATGAGCTTCTTGGACCGTTACCTAACGGTGTGGATTTTTGTTGCAATGGCAATCGGTGTAGGTATTGGCGCAGCATTCCCTCAAGTTGCTGAGTGGAACGAGTCAATGTCAGTTGGTAGCACAAACGTACCGCTAGCGATTGGTTTGATTTTGATGATGTACCCGCCACTCGCAAAGGTGAACTACAACCTGCTAGGCACAGTGACGAAAGATAAAAAAGCAATCACGCTGTCTTTGGTCATGAACTGGATTGTCGGCCCTATTTTGATGTTCATCCTTGCATTGACTTTCCTAGGTGATCATCCGGGTTACATGGTCGGTATCATTCTGATCGGTCTTGCTCGTTGTATTGCGATGGTATTGGTATGGAACGATATCGGTGGTGGTAACAAAGAATACGGCGCAGCCCTAGTTGCACTAAACAGCGCTTTCCAAATCGTGACTTACAGTGTGATGGCATGGTTGTTCATCACTGTGTTGCCACCAGTCTTTGGCTACGAAGGTTTCGTGGTTGATATCTCGATGATGGACATCGCGGAAAGCGTTCTGATTTACCTTGGTATCCCATTCCTAGCGGGCTTCCTAAGCCGCAAATGGCTGGTCGCTGCGAAAGGTGAACAATGGTACAACGACGTGTTCATCCCACGCATTTCACCAATTACGCTTATCGCCCTGCTTGCGACCATCGTGCTGATGTTCAGCTTGAAAGGTGAAATGATTCTTGAACTGCCAATGGATGTATTCCGTGTAGCAATTCCACTGGCTATCTACTTTGTGTTGATGTTCTTTGTCAGCTTCCTCGTTGGTAAGAAAATGGGCATTGACTACGACAAAAACGCGTCGATTGCTTTCACGGCAACAGGCAACAACTTTGAATTGGCAATTGCGGTTTCTATCGCGGTGTTTGGCCTAAACTCAGACCAAGCTTTTGCTGGTGTCATTGGCCCGCTGATCGAAGTGCCTGTGTTGATTGCTTTGGTGAATGTAGCATTGCGAATGAAGGCCAAATATTATGGCTAACCTAAAAAGCACAAAAAATACAAAAGCGGTAAAACATTAACTCACTACCGTTTTAATATACTCGCTGGGCGTTAGGCCGAACTTACTTTTAAAGCGTTGGCTAAAACGCCCCTCTGACTGATAACCACACAACTGTGCTAGCAGCGCAACGTTATACGAGCCATTTTGCATCAAGTAAAGTGCGTGATTTAAGCGCACTTCTGCCAATACTTCACGATACTGAGTACCTTCTTGTTTCAGTTTTCGTATCAATGTTGCTCGGCTCATAGCAAAGTGCCCCGCGACCATATCTAATGGATGCTCCTCCCCTGGAGAGCGCGATAAGTAACGACTAAGTTTCTGACTAAAGGAGATATGTGAACTCGAGAACAACCGATGCAATAACCCTCTCTCAGCTAGCTGCTGATATAGGCCCATAATCCAATAGCGTTGTGTCGCTTCACTTAAGCTTTCCCGCTCAAACGAAAACAAAGCATTTAACGTCGCTTGCAATGCTTTATCTGTCTCAACAACGGGTACATAGTTTCCTAATGCGTTGCTCATGCTTAGCTCCAACATTTCATCGCTAGGCACACAGTGAAAACTGAACATTCGAGAAAGAAATCGCCCTTGTAGAGGAAGATTTTCAAAATTTAGGGATGCATTTGCTTCACAAAGCATGATATTTGGATGATGGATGTCGAGTACTTCGTCTTTCCAGAAAAGATGTTTACTCCCCTTAACAATCTGAATAATGCTTGGGGAGTGAATCCTGACATTACGAAGCTTCTGCTGCTGCTCCGCACGAAACAGCGTAACCTGATATTGGTGACCCATTCTCTCCCCTTATATTCAATTATCGCGTGTAAGTCGTGGTTAATGTCGCTTTACCCAAAGCAACACTATTCAAAGTAAACCCTACAATGGCTGGTGGCGTGTTTTCATCCAAATTCAGTTCTTCAGTTGGCAATGCCCACACCGTAAACTGGTAACGATGCATCCCATCATTCTTTGGAGGACACGCGCCGCCGAACCCCGTTGTGCCGTAGTCAATACGAGATTCTTTGCCGCCTAACTTGTTCATATCAATGCCTCGAGGCAGCTCGCTAACGGTGGATGGAATATTAAACGCTATCCAATGCCAAAAACCACTGCCTGTTGGCGCATCGGGGTCATACACGGTGATCGCAAAACTTTTTGTGCCCTTTGGAGCTTCTTTCCACATCAATTGTGGTGATTGATTCCCGCCATCACATCCCCAACCAGAGTATTCAAATGTCTTCGCCATCGGGTGGCCTTCTTGAATATCTCTACTCACGAGTTCAAATGCATGGGCAGAACCGACCGCAAAAACACTCAATGCCAAAACTGATTTGTAGATCGCTTTCATGTTTTTCTTCCTTTCAATGAATTCAACACTAGTGTAAGTACCCAGCAGTCCGAATTCTTGTCAGTAAGTATCAAAAAACACAAAATAATCTATAATTTTGACACTTTAAGATTCTAACACAAATTTCTTACTCTCTTAATTGCACTTGGTTTATGCTAATTAATCGCTCACGGAACAAGGAAGGAAAATGGAATTGGATATCTACGTGGTGGACGCCTTCACCGATACGCAATTCAAAGGCAACTCAGCAGCGGTGATACCGTTAGAGGAATGGCTAACCCCAGAATTGATGCAAAATATCGCGACAGAAAACAACTTATCAGAGACGGCTTTCCTAAAGTCCATTGGCGCAAACCAATATGAGATTCGTTGGTTCTCTCCGATTACTGAAATCGATTTCTGTGGACACGCAACACTGGCCTCTTCGTTAGTTCTGTTTGATGAGTTTGGCATTAATGGCACGATTGAATTTCATACTCTGGAAGTAGGGACCCTCACCGTAGAGAAGAATGCGCAAGGTAAGATCGAGATGACGTTCCCTGCTCGTCCTCCAAAAGCCGTTTCTGATATTCCCTCGGCATTGATTGATGGCCTAAGTTGCGATGTGGAACGCGTACTGCTTAGCCCTCAAGCGTATTTCGTGGTGGTCGGCAACCAGCAGGAGGTACTTGAGGTTCAATACCGTTCAGAGCACCTCAAGACACTCGCTCCTTACGATGTGGTCGTTACCGCGAAAGGTGATCAACAAGACTTTGTATCGCGTTACTTTTGGCCTGCAAATGCTGATAACATATCTGCATATCCGCAACAGTTGCAGTAAGGCAGTAGTCAATGGACTTCACTCAGTACTCACAGATATATTCCTACATCCGTTACAGCAAAGAGTCTCAAAGCGAAGGTGACTCTTTCGACCGCCAAGATTCATTAGCATCTCACTGGGAGCACATTCACGGTCATTCTGTAGTTTACTTACCTATAGACGCAGGTAAATCCGCTTACAGTGCAGAGCACATAGCTACAGGGTCATTAGGTCAATTCATCGAAGACCTAGAAACAGGTAAGCTGTCATCAAATAGTCTCTTGCTAGTAGAGGGGTTTGACCGCCTAACCCGTCAGCAGCTAATGACAGCACTAGCTCTCTTACAGCGCATCTTTGCTACTGGCGCACATGTCTACACACTGGAAGACAACAACCTCTTCACAGCCGACAGTCTTAACGACCTCCCCACTATGTTTGGTATCTTGATGAAGATAGGCAGAGCCAATGAAGAGAGCGCAACCAAATCAAGACGTATCAAGGAATCCTTTGCTCGTCGTGACGAGCTAATGAGACAGGGTATTCCTGTCAACTATCGTCACCTCCCTCACTGGCTTGAGTATGTAGAAGGTCAAGAGCACTACTCGACAAACTGTCACGCCAAGGTGATTCAAGAGCTATTTGCTCTCTATCTTGACGGGCAAGGGGTGACTGCCATTGCTAACCTCCTAAATGGGAGAGGTATGTACCGCCAAGGTAAGACGGAATGGACATCTGCTAACGTCAGTACTCAGCTAGGTGACCGCCTTGTGCTAGGTGAATGGAAAGGTTATCAAGGTGTCTATCCTCCTATCATCCAAGAGTCAGATTTCAATGCAGTACAAGCCCTTAAACGTAAAGGCACAGGACGTAGAGCTAATAGACTTGAGTCGGTTAATCTCTTCATTGCTTCGATAGCCCGTTGTAGTTGTGGCAAGTCAATGAACATCACGAGACCTAGAGGACTAAGACGCCTTATTTGCTCCGGTACTCGCAAGGGTAAGTCAGGTTGTCCTTTCGGTTGCAAGAACTACAAGGTGGATGAACTAGAAGCCGCTTTCGGTCTTTGGGCAACTGATACTATCGGCACTAACCCCAATGACTACACAGCTAAGCTCTCTCATCTTCGCAAGTCGCTTGCCGAGAATGAAGAACAACAGCAACAACACAGAATCGCTCTTGAGGGGCTTGCCGATGCAATAGCCGACCTTAGTTACACTCAAGCCCTCAGAGACCGTTACCAGTCCATAGAGAGCAAATTAACCTCATGTACCCAACAAGCCGAATCTCTTGCTCTTGAGATTCAGCAGCTAGAACGACCACAGACTGACGCCCTTTCTCTGCTTGAACACTGGTGCAAGAATCAGGATAACTCAGACTATCGTCGTCAGCTCTTGCGCTTAATGGAAGACAAAAAGGTTAACTTCATCTTTGATAACGGGGATGTGTATCTGCACTGGAATGCAAGAGTGTGGGTTCTGCAAGATGAGCTGTTTTTCACAGATTCCGAAGTATCAGACTTTCTTAATAACAAGGTGTGACTTATGAGTAAGTACAAGAACAAACACAACGCCCGCCTCAAGCGTGAACGTCGAGCCGCTAAATATGGCGTAAGTGTTGCCCAGTGGTATCAAATGCCTAAAGCAGAGCGTGAACGCCTCAAGGCTGAGTATCGCGCCAAGCATGAGGAGTCGCAGGAGGCGCGACTTGATATGATGCACCTCCGTACTTTGCAGGACTGGTAGTCAAGAAAACAGACAGATACTCACTCATAACGAATATCTGTCTAGTCTCTTACGCTGCTATCGCATGCTCCTTGTCATACGGGATATCAGTCTCAAGTGCTAAGTCTCTTAGTTTGTCGTAGAGCGTATCCCATTTGCCCCATATCACATCCCACGCAATCGCATTCTCATCAATGACACCTTGACGGTACAGCTCCTCTCCTTTCTGGTCGATTAACTTCGCACCTTGCAGCTTGGTTATCTCCTTGCGCCTGATACGAGAGCGCACCTCCTTCACTGTCTCGAATATCTCTGTTTGGTAACTACCACAGAAACCATCTAGTCCCCGTAGGTCTTTCTGTATCAGGTCAATGTGCTCATGTACTTCTGGCTGTGAATGCCAATGCTTGATGCGTTCAAGTTCAGCACCAAGCCCGATATCTAGTACACCACACTCAGCAAGGATGTAACTCTGTTTTACGCTCAGCGATTTGGTCTGATACATAGCAGGTTTACTGGCTAGGAATTGCGTCACCGCATCTACATCAATCGCTTTGACAATATCCGACCATTTCACATCACGAGTCATCTCCTTATCAGCCTTGCGCCAAGGGTGAATCACTTTCCCATCCGGTGCAGTGTAGGGGCGATTCCCTGCTTGCTGATTAGGTGTACCAAACCCAATGAGTAGGTTAGCCGGATGATGTGAGCCAAACCACAACACCCCATTCTCATCACGGTATCTCTTAGCGGCAAGGTGACAAATGTGCATCTTCCGCCTTTGCTTCACCTCTCCACCTGATATCTCATAGCCTGATAGCAATGAACGTATACGCAGCATGTCGTCAAGTTCACACAACGCCTTCGCATCAATACCTTCAAGACCTACAAGACTCTTAGCACTACGGCACTGGTCGAACAACCAACGGAACACACGAGTTTTCTTGAATCTCATAGTGTCATTTCTACAGTTGCCGCAGTAGCCATAGTTCGCAATCTTCGCACCGTTCTTACACCCTACAGTCTTACACTGCACCCGTTTCTTTCTAGTCATTTTCAACATCCTCTGACCTATGGTTAGTTTACCTACACAATGACGTCACAGACACCCGCTCAGCCCTTACGCCATAAGGGTTCGCAGTACCTATGTTTTATCATATGGTGTAGTGCTATATCTTCTATTTCTGTGTCACTACTTGAGCTACACAGGCTCACCTCTGGTAGTAATCAAAGATGAACTGTGCAAGCTGCTTTTGGTGGTGTCTGTATTGCTTCATGCCACAGGGGAAGGTGGTTGTTTTGTACTTCACCAGACCTGACCGTCTAGCCTCCCTCAGCATTGCGGCAGTCCAACCTCTAGTTACTCCGCTAGGGTTAAACCCCTGTGCACGTAGCCACTCCTTGAAGTTACAGGCTGATACGTTGACGTACTTCTGTTGCTTGAACTGCTTCATGTGCATCCGGTTAGGTGTGAGATACGTGCGCTTCTTACCTCCATAGCAATCCAGTTTGATACCCTTAGCCATACAGCCCCCTTAGTTACGAGTCTTCGAAGCCCTGCCGACCTTGATTGCTTGAGTACGCTTTATTTCCTCAAGGGTGTTTTCTTGCTCCTTGGATTCCTCATCCTCATTCTCCTTGTGGACTACCTTACCTGCTCGAAGATGCTTGAGAGCGTTATCCAACGCCTTCGCATCAACGCACAACGTGTAGTTATCGTCAGCATCATCAGATTGCTCCGCCTCAGCTATGCCCTCCTCAATCTGCTTGATAAGCACACGAGTGACTAGACCGTGCAGCTTGTCCATATCTGACTGCGTACCTGCACCAGTCTCATTAGTTTTCTTAGATTTGTTTTTCTTACCCATCAAATAACTCCTGTATGGCACACAGCCACGTTAAACCCGTTTACCTTTACGCTTCTTTTTCTCAATCCGCTTCTGCCCTTCAGCAAGCCGCTCAAGCGACCACGGTTGAATGCTCATGTATGCCTTACACAACACAGTGCGATAGGTGACGCCTTTGGTGTCCTTCAAGCCGAGCAAAGGCCGTAGTGCGTCACGTAGCCGTTTTTTGCTTTCCTTCCATTCCTTCTTCGTCACAGCTCGCTGCTCATATCGCCAGTCAAGCTCCGCATACCCTACCTTCATCAAGTGCCGTTGAGTGCCATGCTGTGAACACCTCAGCAACCACGGCTTAGGGCGATAGCCTTCCTCACGCAACCAAGACCAATGGCAACTACTTCCATCAAGTAGCCGCTCCACTAGTCCCAGACTCAGACCACTGTATTTTGCAAGCTGCCTCATGGTGTACCGAGGAGCGATAGACGGACGCTTCGACTTCTTACGAATCACATGGTCATCTTTTTGATTCATGCAAACATCGAGACACTTTCGTATCTGCTCCTTGAGTTCATCATCAAGGACACGCTTGCCACGATACTTCTTAGCTTTGATAGGTTTGGGGATGGCAGTCAGACCGCCAGTATTTACTCGCATGCAGGTACTCCTATATTCAGTGACAACCGTAGTAAGTTGTCCCTATACCTGTAGCAAGTCAGAATGAGAGATAAGAGGGGTGAGTATGGTGTCGTTCAAGGGTGGAGAGTTTTAAATCACCGCTTGCAGCTTTGCCTAGAATTGCCGCTAGGAGGGAGGGCGGCTGTATGACCGCCCGACTGTATTGATTAACTATGTTGTTTCTTCACTGTCTGCACAGTAGTAGTACTACAGCCAACCTCCTTAGCTACAGCACGAATGCTCATGCCCTGCCCTAGTAGCTCCATAATGCGCTTATGCTTATCAGTGTCAGCCTTGCGACCTTTAAAAGCCTCAGACCATGTAAGACCTTTCTTGGACTTAGCACCATTACGCATAGCTCTACGTCCATCCTCAGCCGATTGTAGTCGGTTCATACGTTCTGCCTCCGCCATTGCAGTTATCATCAGTAGTTGGGTTTTCTGTACAAGGTCACGCATGGCATCACCCGTGAATGGTGAAAACGTCATACCTTGGTTGACAGTGCGGATAGTCACACCACGGTGCAGCAGGTCACGCACTACCATTTCAATCTCTTCGCTGTTACGACCTAGACGGTCAATCCACCATACCCACAGTCTGTCACCCTTGCGTAGCTTGGCTAGCAGTTGTGGTAGTTGCTCACGCTCCTGCACTGGCACAGTACCTGACACACCCTCATCAGTGTACAGCTCAACGTGAGGGCACATCTCTTTGATACTCTCCACCTGACCTGCAATGCTTTGCTTGTCTGTAGAGGTACGGACATATCCCACATCAATTGAGTTATCAGTAGGTGCGGTGTATTCCTCCTCATCAGGGCATAGCTCATCAGCACGAGCATTAAGACGGTCTATCATCTTCTGTGCAGCCTTGCTCACTGTGCAGTGTTCACCATTACGAAAGCGCACATGGTCAGCCTTCTTGTAGTTGTCGATGTGTGTCTCAATAGCCTGTATCGCTTCTAGACACTCAGAGAGAGAGGTCATTTGCTTAGGTGAGTACATTGTGTGTTTCATCGTATTGCCTGTGTCAGTTTGGTTGATGTGTCAGTAATGTAGTGTGTCAGTATCGAGAAGTCAACACCTAACTGACACATTATTGATACAGTTTAGGCGTATCAGTTAGATGCTAACCATACTTGCACACTGTCACACCTGTAGCTGCACAACTCTCACGCCCTCTGTCTCTGTATATCTCCGGTAGTTACACAGCTTTGGCTCAGTCTGTCGCGCGACAGACTTTTATAAGCACGTGCTAATTAAGAAAAGTCTAATGCCTATTAGACTAATCGGTTTGTCCTTTGTTGGCTGAACCACACAGAGACGGATTCTCTCAGCTTCAAGGGCAGCATAGGGGGAACTCACTCCGCGCCCAACCACGGAAGGTATCGCACATCCCTAACCCGTTTTTGAACTGTGTACATTGTTAGGAGGACGAAATACAACAAAGATACTCTCTTGTTTGTTCTGCAAATGGTGGTGACGAAGACCCCGTAACTGGCTCGATTCACGCTGGGTTAGCACCGTTCTGGGCAGAAGCGTTAGGCAAAACATCACTGGTCGCTTACCAAGCTTCTCAGCGCGGAGGCATTTTGCACTGTGAAGTTACTGGCGAACAAGTAAGAGTATCTGGCGACGGCGTGCTCTACATGAAACGCAAGATTTTTGTTTAAATGATATTCATGTAATCAACTTAAAAGAGCCAAGTAAAGCACGGCTTCCGCAGGATCAAGCCAGCTTCAATAATTAATCAATTGATGAATATTGAAGGAATTAACTTCCTAGCCGGACAAAACTGACTCACGTTACACTGAATGCAGTCCCACACTCTTCTATAGCTTGATACGAATTCGAGTTCACCTTCTTAGAGGAAGCGTCGCATGATGAAGCGAATCATTCTTGGCACCCTAGCCCTGACTCTTTTAACTGCCTGTTCCAAAGATGACGGACAGCAAGCCCTTGGCACACTGGAACGTGACCGCGTAACCTTTACTGCTACCTCTAGCGAGATAATTCGTGCCCTACCCATTAAGGAAGGCAGCCAAGTCACCGAAGGAGAAGTGCTGGTTCAGCTCGATACAAAGAACCAAGAAGCCGTTTTAGCTCACGCCGTAGCCGAACAAGCCAAGGCTGACGCTTATCTTTTGAAATTGACCAATGGTGAGCGACCAGAAGACATTGCCGCAGCGCAAGCACGTGTTGCCAGAGCGGAAGCTCAATTGGTTGAAGCGCAAAAGAACTACCAACGTAAAGCGGAGTTAGTTCGTAAAAAACTCATCAGCCAATCAGAGAAAGACACCGCTTTAGCAGCCAGAGATTCTGCCCGTGCAGAGCTAGACTCCTCACAAGAAGAGTTCAGCAAACTGACCGCTGGCTCTCGTCCTGAAGATATTGAACAAGCGAAAGCCGCACTCATGGCTGCAAAAGCCGATGTAGCACTACAAGAACAGAAACTGGCAGAACTCACCATCACGGCCACGCGAGATGGCTTGTTAGATAACCTACCGTTTAACCTTGGTGAACGCGTTCCTGTCAATGGCATTGTTGCAGTAATTCAAGCGAGCCGCGTCCCATACGCCCGTGTTTATGTTCCTGCCAATTATCGAGTCAACTTTGTGCCGGGTAAAACGGTTAACGTGCATGTAGATGGCGTTGAGCAACCATATAGTGGCACCGTTCGTTGGGTAGCGACTGAACCTTCATTCACGCCTTATTTCGCGCTCACCGAGGAAGAACGCTCGCGTTTGATGTACCTAGCAGAAGTCGACCTACAAGACTCCGCACAATCCTTGCCTTCGGGTATTCCAGCGCAAGTGGATTTGGTGGAGTAAGCCAATGACCGAATACGTGATTCAAGCTGAAAATGTGGTGAAGAAGTTTGGTGACTTCACCGCCATCAACAACATCACGCTTAATGTGCCCAAAGGCAGTATTTATGGTTTTCTTGGTCCTAACGGCTGTGGCAAATCGACAACTATTCGTGTGTTAACTGGCTTACTTAGCCCAAGCGAAGGCAATGTCGATGTACTCGGGCTAGAGATCCCAAAACAATCTGAGCTTCTGCGCCTCAAGATTGGCTACATGACGCAAAAGTTCTCGCTTTATGATGATCTGACGGTTCAAGAGAATCTTGAGTTTATTGGACAAATCTTTGGTATGGAAACCAAGGCCCTAAAAGCTCGCATCGAAGAACAACTATCCACCTACGGTCTCGACCAGTTGCGTAAACAGCGCGTCGGCGGAATGAGTGGCGGCCAGAAACAACGCTTGTCTCTCGCCGCAGCGACCATGCACAAACCAGAACTGTTGTTTCTCGATGAACCCACATCTGCGGTTGACCCAGAGAACCGACGCGATTTCTGGGAGCAATTGTTTGATCTCTCTGACCAAGGCACCACGATTTTGGTCACAACGCACTACATGGACGAAGCAGAGCGCTGTCATCGTCTGGCTATTATGGAAGCCGGGGAAATCCGCGCCGATGGTGAGCCAGAAGAACTCATGGCGCAAATGGGCGTTAACATCGTCGAAGTCAAAGCGGATAACTTACGCGAGCTCAAAGAGAAAGTCATTCAGCGTGAAGAGGTACGCTCAGCCGCACAGCTCGGCATTCGCTTACGCATTTTGATCCACCAGCACATCGAACAACCGATCGAATGGTTAACCCAAACCTTTCCAGAGCTTGAGGGCTGCGAGATGAACATTGCTCGTCCTAGCTTGGAAGATGTGTTTGTCAGCGTGACGGGAGAAGGTCGCCAATGATGAAATCTATTGCCCGTATGAAAGCGGTAATGATCAAAGAGATCCGTCAGCTTTCACGTGACCGCATTACCTTTGGCATGGTCGTGATGATCCCGCTAATTCAGCTTCTGCTGTTCGGCTTCGCTATTAATACCGATATTCGCAATATTCCCGTTGGTGTCGTTGATCAAAGTGGCAGTACCGCCGGGCGCGTGATTACCGAGTCCGTTAAAGTAACGCAAGTGGTCGATGTGGTTGAAACCTTTGCTACCGCTTCAGAAGCCGAACAAGCCATTCAAGACGGTTTGGTGCGAGCGGCTTTAATTCTACCTAGCGACTTAACCCAACGTATGGTGCAAGGTCGAGAACTTGGCCAGTGGATTGTGGATGGTTCAGACACCATGATCAGTTCTGCGATTCTCTCGCTACAAACCATGCCGTTAACGGATTTTGATTTTGAGATACGTCCTGCTCCAACCAAAACCTTTGAAGTTGCGCTGTATTACAACCCGAGTCGGCGCTCAGCGGTGAACATTGTCCCTGGTTTGTTGGGCGTGATTCTAACCATGACGATGATCTTGTTCACCAGTGCAGCCATTGTTCGAGAACGGGAGCGTGGCAATTTAGAGTTACTGATTACTACGCCAATCCACTCCATAGAACTCATGGTGGCGAAGATCATCCCTTACATCTTTGTTGGTCTGATACAGGTGTTTATCATTTTAGGCTTGGGGCACTGGATATTTGGTGTGCCGATAAACGGCGCCATTAGTCAGATACTGTTTGGTACGCTGCTGTTTATCGCCGCGAGTTTAACCTTAGGTTTGGTGATATCCACCATTGCGACGACGCAGCTTCAAGCAATGCAGATGACGGTGTTTATTCTTTTGCCATCGATTCTTCTGTCCGGATTTATGTTCCCTTATGAAGGAATGCCCATCGCGGCACAATGGATATCCGAAGCGCTGCCTGCCACCCACTTTATGCGAATTATTCGTGGTGTGGTGCTGCGTGGTGCAGACCTAATAGAGCTATGGCGAGATACAGTTTGGTTACTTGGATTCACCGTTATCGGCCTTATTGTCGCTTCATTTCGCTTCAAAAAATCACTCGACTAATTCCACGATATTACGTTCATTCCTTAAAAACAAAAATAGCCCCAACGAAGGGCTATTTTTTGTTTCTGTATTCATACACTGTGCTATCGAGCTCAACTCTCAGACAATATTAATAGTACTCACCGTAGGAACAATCTCGTAAATCGGAAATATTGTAGTTTTTCAAAGAGTTTATTTTAAAGTTGAACACTACCTGTTTACAGACAACGCCTTCGCGATCCGTGTACGTGATAATACCTTCACTGTACGCACGCTGACCATCAGAGGATGTCACGTCAGCAACAAGTTCCAAATGGCCCTTATGCGCGTCTACGCGATTCATCATCTCAAACACATCGACCCACTCTTCGCGATTTGCCATTTGTATTAGCATGGACTTCGCCTGTGTTTCCAACTGCTGGGGGTATAAATAATAACGGTTGTAACCAAAGTATGCGCACATAAGTAATAAAACGAGTGCAAATGAGGTTGTTCTTGTCATACAAGCTTCCTCTTGTTGTTATAAAAATCTTGCTTCGTTAATTCAGTATAGGAAGCGAGCAAAGTTTAGGTTATAGAACTTGCCCAAATAACAGAGGACAGTCAGAGACAGTCAATTCTATGACAAGCTCAACAACAAACTTTATTGCACTCTCATCATGGGCTTGAACAAAAATACGCCATAGAGACAGTAAGAAGTAAGAAGTAAGAAGGGAAAACTAACCGGAGCGCGGTGATAACAGAAAAGTAAAAGGAGTTTGAAGAAAAAGACAATCCGAGTGAATGTAGTGAGAGCGGAAATCAAGATTAGATTATCCGCCCATCAACTAGGCTCAAATTGTCAGTGACCACAACAACGCGACTCACCGAATTTAAACGTGTTGGTAACTATCTTCGAGAGACTCTGTCTGCGTTGTTTTCTCGCTCACTTCCACTTTAACCGCAGCGACCTTGAACTCAGGGATCTTCGCATGCGGGTCAGTTGCCATTGTCGTTAGGCGGTTGACTGGCGATTCAACAAAGTGGAAAGGAATGAACACCACACCTCTTTGAATCCGCTTAGTCACAAAGGCATCAATCTCAATGCTGCCACGACGTGTAGACACCGTCAGACGCTGACCATTACTGATGCCAAGTGCTTCTGCGTCTTCCACGCTCACCATCGCTCGTGGGCCAGCAAGATTATCCAACCCTTTGGTTTTGCGCGTCATGGTGCCAGTGTGGAACTGCTCAAGTACGCGACCCGTCGTTAACACAAGTGGGTACTCTTCATCTGGCAGCTCAGCCGTATAACGGAACGGTACACCCACCATCTGCCCTTTACCACGAGTAAACTGGGTTTGGTGCATGATGCGAGTACCCGCAGGGTTGTTCTTGTTGCTAGGCCATTGCACACCGTTTGGCGTAATGGCATCCCAACGAAGACCCGCGTATTGAGGTGTCACTCGTGCGATTTCATTGGTGATATCAGACACGCAGTGGTAATCCCAATCACTGCCCATGGCATTGGCAATTTCTTGAATAATCCACCAATCTTCTTTCGCTTCACCCGGTGCCGTGACAACCGGATTCACACGCTGTACACGACGTTCTGTATTGGTGAAGTGACCCGCTTTCTCTGCAAACGAGCAAGAAGGCAGAACCACATCCGCGTATTGCGCAGTCTCCGTTAGGAAGATGTCTTGAACAACCAAGAAGTCGAGTGCTTCTAAACCTTCAATCACATGCGCTTGGTTCGGGTCACTCAACACTGGGTTCTCACCCATGATGTACATACCACGAACGTCACGATGGCAAGCCGCATCAATGATTTCTGTCAGGGTTAGACCTTGCTCAGAAGGCAGATTTGGCGCATTCCATTCAATCGCAAACTTCTGACGCACAATTGGGTTGTATACCTTTTGGTAGCCTGGGAAACTGTTTGGCAAAGCCCCCATATCACACGCGCCTTGCACGTTTGATTGACCACGCAGCGGATTGATACCACCACCTTCAATACCGATGTTGCCACACAGTAATTGCAGGTTAGCGATAGAACGCACGTTGTCATGACCTGTCGTGTGCTGAGTAATACCCATCGAGTAGTACACAGCTGTACGATCTGCCGTACCGATCATGCGCGCCATTGCTTGAATGTCTTCGGCTTTAACACCCGTAACCAACTCCACTTTATCGAGGTTGTAAGCTGGCGACATCACCTCTTGCAACAAGGTATCAAAGCCGTCGACACGTTCTTCAATGTACTCTTGATCGTACCAACCGTTCTTGATGATCTGCTGCATGACGCCATTTAAAAGCATCACATCTGTACCCGGACGGTGCGCCATGTACAACTCAGCATGCTCTGCCATATCGACACGTTTCGGGTCAGCCACAATCAAGCGAGCGCCGTGGTGACGAATTGCTTGTTTGATGTGTGAAGCGATAATCGGGTGCGCCGATGTGGTATCCGAACCAATAATAAAGATCACATCAGAGTGCTTAATGCTTGGAATGTCGTTGGTCATTGCACCACTACCGAGTGATGCCTCAAGACCGGTTACACTCGATGCGTGACACAAGCGCGCACAATGATCGACGTTATTGGTGCCTAGTTCACGACGGACAAATTTTTGGAACGCGTAGTTGTCTTCGTTGGTGGTTTTCGCTGAAGAGAAACCCGCCAATGCGTTGCTGCCAAAATCTTGCTTGATGCCAGAGAACTTGCTCGCAATCAGTTGAATCGCCTCTTCCCAACTTGCAGGCTGCAACCAACCGTCTTTACGAATCAAAGGCGTGGTAAGACGCTCTTCACTGCCGATGAAATCAAAACCAAAGCGCCCTTTCACACACAGCATGCCTTGGTTCACTGGCGAGTCACCGCCCTTCACGTAACGAATCGTATTGGTTGCTTCGTCCACGAACATAGTCAACTTACAACCCACACCACAGTACGTACAAATGGTGTCGACCGCTTTCAGATCTTCAGTACGACCCTGTGAGCGGTCGCGACTATCGACCATCGCGCCCGTTGGACACACTTGAACGCACGCGCCACATTGCACGCAGTTCGAATCGCCCATTAGGGTTAAGCCATTCTTGTTACTTCCAAAGTGTGGACGGTCGTCAGGACGTAATGCAGGACGACCTTGTTTGTCGCACACAAAGTTCAGTACGCCGTGCACGGCTTTGTCACGACACGCTTGGATACACTGACCACAGCTAATACAGCGGTTGGCATCAAACTCAATAAACTCAGAGCTACGGTCAACTTCGTACTTATGACGCAAGTCTTTCGCACGAAGATCTAACCAATCTTGATGCGATTTAATCTGTAAGGAGAAGTCAAAGCTTTGCTCAGCTTCATATTCGGTGGAGTAATCACGCAGCGCACAATCGGTATTTGCCTGACAGCCACATTCAAGGCAGCGCGCCGCTTCCTTCATCGCTTCTTCGTTATCAAAGCCCAACTCCACTTCAGCGAAGCTTTGCTCGCGTTGTGCTGGAGTCAGCTCAGGCATGATAGAGCGAGCGACTTTCTGGATGTTCTCGAAGTGAAGCGGATCGACTTGAGAGAGCTTCTTCTCTTTACGCGAGTTGAACGCTGCCTTTGGCATATCCGCCATATCACCATTCAAAAACAGGTCAATCGCTTTTGCCGCAACGCGGCCATCACCCACCGCTTCAACTGCCGTTGCTGGACCACGGCGGAAATCACCAATACTGAAGATATTGCCCGTGCCGGTGTGCATGGTCTTTTCATCGGCATCAGAGGTGTTCCAACGCGTAAGCGGAATCGACAAATCTTCGCCTTCGAGGAAGCTCAGATCTGGCTTTTGCGATACTGCCGCAATCACGGTGTCGAACTCTTCGGTAAAGAACTCGCCGGTTGGTTTTGGGCTTCGACGACCAGATGCATCCGGCTCACCCAACGCCATGCGCTCTAGACGAATCGCATTCACGCGTCCGGTTTCATCGGCAAGGTTTTCTGCAGGGTTGGTCAAGAAGTGGAATTTCACCCCTTCGTGTTCCGCTTCGACAATCTCGTAGTCTTCTGCCGGCATTTCGTCACGGGTACGACGGTAAATCAACGTGGTGTCGGCACCAGCACGACGCGCAGTACGAGCACAGTCAATTGCCGTGTTACCACCACCGATCACCGCGACTTTCTGACCCGTGACGTAATTTTGCTCAGTCACGTAATCTTTGAGGTAATCAACACCTAAGTAGCAACCTTCAAGGTCACTGCCTGTGTAATGCATTTCAACCGCTTGAGACGCGCCGACAGCTAAACACACCGCATCGTATTCTTCGCTCAATTGAGAAAGCGTGAAATCCACACCCAGCTTTTGATTAGTGTGAACTTGCATACCATTACGGCACATCAGTTCGATTTCTTTATCGAGAATGTCTTTTGGCAAACGGTATTCAGGAATGCCATAACGCAACCAACCGCCCGCTTTTGGCATGGATTCAAAGACCGTAACGTCATAGCCTTCGTTCGATAGGTAGTAGCCAGCCGTTAGACCACCAGGACCACTGCCGACGACGGCAATGTTCAAACCTTTGCTTGGTTTCTTTTCTGGTAAATAGGCTTCATGCGCAGACAAATCCGCATCCGCGGCATGACGTTTTAGCTGGCGAATTGCAATAGGCTCATCGACTAACGAACGGCGACATTCACTTTCACAAAATGCTGGGCACACGCGGCCAATCGATAACGGCATAGGGAGCGTACGCTTAATCACTTCAATCGCTTTTTGATGATCGTTCTGTGCGATGTGATAAAGGTACGATTGGATATCAACGCCCGCTGGACACGCGGTTTTACATGGCGCTTCACAATCGGCGTAATGGTCCGTCATGATGCGGTTGAGTGCTTTTCTGCGGTGCTCGCTTAATTGTTCTGATTGCGTGACCACATTAAGGCCGCGGTAAACTTCGATTTCACACGCACGCTTAGTACCGCCACTTTCGACTTCAACTACACACAAGTCACACGGTACTTTTTCATTACTTTTGTTCATTCCGCACAGCGATGGGATCTCGACCCCACACACTTTTGCTGCTTCTAAAAGGGTTAGACCCTCTTCTACAATTCTATATTTTCCATCGATGACAATTTCTATCATGCAACCCCCGCAGCAAAGCAAATCCAAATCTGCACAAGTAAAACCATGCATTCTATAAGGATAATCATTTGTAAGACAAGTTAGTGTGATGTAAAACTTATAAACCACATTTTTCACGTGTCATAAAAAGCGAGGGCTTCTTTCGCTAACTTTCAACACTCGGTGTTTAACAAACGTTTTACTCCCTCGAAAGTGCGAAAACTGTAGGGTTGGACTATTTTGATAATAAGAGTAATAAATGATTGACCTTACCCTTAGGTTAACCTTTAGAATCGAAGGGTTTTCATCATTTTCATCAAACACATGGGAAAGGGTATGCACTTAAAATCGCTGCATACAATCTGGTTAACTCTTTTCACGACGCTAGTGCTATTGGTATCTAGTGTGGCGAACAGTGAGCCGTTGATGAATATTCAAATGATGTCTACTGGCATGGCTCACCATCCTTCGATGATGAGTGACAGCGAACACTGCGGTATGCCTGGCATGATGGACGTATCCATGACTGACGCTTCTATGTCCGAAGATGGCGATGCAAGAGAAACCAGCATGAACTGTGGTGGAGGCTCCGGCATGGTTCATACCTGCTGTACTGCCGCGTGTACGATAGTTTTCGTCCCCCTACCGAATCCTATCAATAGCCCAATGCCCGTCGTCTATCGCGCAACTATTACTCCTGAAGTTGCTTCCCCAGTCGTACACGTCGGCCGCGACCTGTACCGACCTCCTATAGCCTAAATCCGTCCTAGCATTCGACCCTGCACATCTATCGCAGGTTGTTTTAATGCGCCTGAACGATGAGGTAACAAGGCTTTACTGTTCCCGCAATAAAATCCGCACCTCCATCGATCCGGCGAACACTGGATTTAGATTATGGATATCAAACCATACCGCTTAGCTGCACCTATTTTTATGGTGGCTCTGGTCGCTGCACCAACCTTGGTTAACGCCGCTGGTAAAGAGACGCACGCAGCACAAAATTCCGCATCAAGTGAGCGAGCTTCGACGACCAAGCTTGCCCAACTGATCAACGTCGCTTTGAGTAACGATGGCAATCGTAAGCAATACTCAGCGCAATCTGCTGCCATGCGTGAAACGGGCGTCGCGAGCGCGACCTTGATGGACCCAAAACTGAAAGTGGGTTTTGGTGGCTTGCCTGTCGACAGCTTCAAATTCGATGAAGACCCAATGACCAACATCTCCGTTGGTTTAATGCAACAGTTTGAGCGTGGCTCTACCCTTGATTTGCAACAGAAGAAAGCCAACCAACAAGCTGACGGCCTTGGGATTCAAGTGCATGCTCGTGAGCTTGAGGTAGCCAACAGCATGACTCAACTTTGGTTAGAACTTGGTTACCAGCAACGCGCTGAGCAAATCATGCTTGAGAACCGCAAGTTGATGAAGGAGATGGAAAGCTTTATTCAAACCAACTACTCGATTGGTAAGAGCGAAGCGCAAGATCTGCTTAACGCCCAACTTCAAGTCAGCAAGTTGGATGAGAAACTGCAGGCCAATGCACAAATGCAACGTCGTCTTATCTCTCAACTCTCCGAATGGTTGGGGTCAGATTGGTTGGCGAATGAACAGGCCCTGCATGCGAGCAATCAACTTAATTGGGACACACTGAACAGCAAACTTGCCGCCAGTCAGGGTTCCACCAAGCATTATCAGCAACTCAGCCAACACCCGATGGTTAAGATGGCCGACGTCAGCATTTCTGCCAATAAAACTCAGGTGGAAATTGCTGAGCAAGCCTACAACCCGCAGTTTGGCGTCGAAGTAATGTACGCCTACCGCCAAGCCGACAACATGATGGGTGAACCCGCATCAGACTTGGTCAGCGCTTACCTCACCATGGACATTCCGTTGTTTACGGGTGACCGCCAAGATCGCAATCTCGCGGCCGCTCAATACCAAGTTGGCGCGGCACAATCGCAAAAAGACACCTTACTAACGCAGATGAATGCCAAGGTGAACACTTTGCTGGTTGATCGCGGCAACTTAACCCAACGCTTAGAACGTTATCAATCCACCTTATTGCCTCAAGCGAAAGCGCGCATTCAAGCCGTTGAGCGGGGTTATCAAAACAACACAGCTCAGTTTAACGATGTGATTTCTGCCACGACTGACGAGTTGGCTCTGCAATTAGAGCAACAACGTCTGCTGACCGATCTCAACATCGCAAACAGCAATTTAGCCACCCTACTCGGTGGTTTCGACTATCAAGTGGCTTCACCGGAAGCTCGCTCTATTTCGACATATTAATTTGTGATTCCCCAAGACAGTTGGGGCTACAGCTAGGCGGCAAACGAGAGAATCCCATGAGCATAGATCCTCTATGTGATTTGGGCGAACGAGAGTAGGTAACAACGCTGTAGCGTCAAATGTGAAGGGGAAAATAAGGTAAAACAATGAAAACATTAAAAATTGCAACCATCGCGCTGATTGTTGGTGGTGCTTTAGGGTTTGGTGCTAATCATTTTCTTACGGGCTCGACTCACGACATGAGTGCGATGGGTGGCGAATCTGCTGCAAGCTCTAATGATCCGCTTTACTGGGTTGCCCCAATGGATCCGAATTACAAACGCGACAAGCCGGGTAAGTCCCCAATGGGCATGGATTTGATTCCTGTTTACGCAGAAGACCTATCCGGTGAACAAGACGCACCGGGTACAGTGACTATTGACCCTTCAGTAGAGAACAACCTCGGGGTTAAAACCGCAAACGCGACACTACAACAGCTATCACCACGCATCGAAACGGTTGGCTATATTGCCTTTGATGAAAGTCTGTTATGGCAAACCAACGTTCGTGTGGCGGGTTGGGTAGAAAAACTCTACATCAATGCCGTCGGTGAGAAAGTGAAGAAAGGCGATGTGCTTTTCACGCTCTACTCTCCTGAACTGGTTAAAGCACAAGAAGAATTGCTAAATGCGTACCGCACTGGCCGCAAAGGTCTTGTAAAAGGCGCGACCGAACGCTTGGTAACGCTTGGGGTTGACCGCGCTCAAATCAAATCCATTACTCGTAGCGGTAAAGCATCGCAAACCATTGAAATCAAAGCGCCTGCTGATGGCGTTATCGCGAGCTTAAACGTGCGTGAAGGTGGCTATTTATCCCCTGCTCAAGCGGTGATCAGTGCAGGTCCTTTGGACAATGTTTGGGTTGATGCAGAAGTCTTTGAGCGTCAAGCGCACTGGATGAAAGCGGGTTCTCAAGCCACGATGACCCTTGACGCGATTCCGGGCAATGAATGGCAAGGTGTTGTCGATTACGTGTACCCAATCCTTGATCCGAAAACACGTACGTTGCGTGTGCGCCTTAAATTCCCTAACCCAGATGGCGCATTGAAGCCAAACATGTTCGCCAATATTGCCTTGCAGCCTGTCACTGACGACGCAGTATTAACGATTCCTAAATCATCTGTTATCCGCTCTGGCGGTATGACTCGCGTTGTTCTGGCGGAAGGTGATGGCAAATACCGTTCTGCTCGAATTGAAGTTGGCCGCGAAGCTGGCGAACAAATCGAAGTATTACAAGGACTTAAAAAAGGCGACAAGATCGTTACTTCATCTCACTTCATGCTCGACTCTGAATCAAGCCAGTCGGCGGATCTGTCTCGCATCAATGGTGTAGAAGCAGCGGCGGAAACAGCATGGGCCAAAGGTGAGATCACAGACGTAATGAAAGATCACCGCATGCTGACCATCAACCACCAGCCTGTACCAGAATGGGATTGGCCGGGCATGGTAATGAACTTCACTTTTGCAGATGGCGTTGAGATGGGTGACTTGAAAAAAGGTCAGGCTATCGAATTTGAAATGCAAAAGACGGAGTCCGGTCAGTACCAAATCGTTGACTATAGGGCAGACAACAGCGTCATTGCAGCAGAAGTTTGGCTAACTGGTGACATCACGATGCTGATGGCTGATTTTGGCATGATCACCTTAAACCACCTACCGGTTGCAGAATGGAACTGGGATGCTGGCGAGATGAACTTCTCTGTGGGTGAAGATGTTGATCTATCGGGTTTTGAAGAAGGACAGAAAGTTCGATTTCTAGTTGAAAAACAAGGTTCTGACTACGTTCTTAAACAGCTAGTTCCTGCAACAGCAGCCGTCGAGGGTTAATTATGATCAATGCTATTATTCGTTGGTCACTGAGCAACCGATTCCTAGTGTTGGTCGCGACCTTAGCCCTTATATTAGGCGGACTTTACAGTGTAAAGAATACGCCTGTTGATGCGATTCCGGATCTTTCTGATGTGCAAGTGATCATCAAGACAAGCTATCCGGGGCAAGCTCCTCAAGTCGTCGAGGATCAAGTTACTTACCCGCTCACCACCGCCATGCTTGCCGTGCCGGGTGCTGAGACGGTTCGTGGCTACTCTTTCTTTGGTGACTCTTACGTTTATATCATTTTCAACGATGATACCGACATGTACTGGGCACGTTCACGCGTGTTGGAGTACTTAAGCCAAGTAGCACCCAAGCTGCCACCGAACGCAAAACCAACCCTAGGTCCTGATGCAACGGGCGTGGGCTGGGTTTACAGCTACGTATTACAAGACAAAACCGGCAAGCATGATTTGGCGGATCTTCGCAGCCTGCAAGACTGGTTCTTGAAGTACGAATTGCAAACCGTTGATGGCGTTTCTGAAGTCGCTACCGTGGGCGGTATGGTGAAGCAGTATCAAGTGCAGGTTGATCCTGCCAAGCTTCGTGCTTACAACCTCACTCTGCAACAAGTGAACATGGCAATCCAAAACGGTAACCAAGAGACCGGCGCGTCCGTTATCGAAGTGGCCGAAGCCGAACACATGGTTCGTACCACGGGTTACCTAACCAGCATTGAAGACATAAAATCACTGCCGCTAAAAGTCACCGAGAAAGGCACGCCGTTGCTATTAGGAGACATCGCAGACATTAACCTTGGTCCACAAATGCGACGAGGTATCTCAGAGTTGAATGGCGAAGGTGAAGCAGTGGGTGGCGTTATCGTAATGCGCTTTGGCGAGAACGCGAGTGAAGTGATTGCGAAAGTCAAAGACAAACTCGCCGACCTGCAACGCAGCCTACCAGAAGGCGTGGAAATTGTTGCAACCTACGACCGCTCTACCCTTATCGATTCAGCGGTAGAAAACCTATGGAAAAAGCTTGCAGAGGAGTTCATCGTCGTTGCGATTGTGTGTACGTTGTTCCTGTTCCACATTCGTTCTTCATTGGTTATCGCTCTGAGCCTACCGGTCGGTATTCTCACTGCGTTTATCGTAATGCATTGGCAAGGCATCAACGCCAACATCATGTCCCTTGGTGGTATCGCGATTGCCATCGGTGCCATGGTGGATGGTGCAATCGTGATGATTGAAAACGTTCACAAGCACATTGAACGAACGCCATTGACCGACAAGAACCGCTGGCAAGTAATCGGCAAAGCCGCAGAAGAGGTCGGCGCACCGCTGTTCTTCTCGTTGCTTATCATCACTCTTAGCTTCGTACCAGTGTTCGCCTTAGAAGGCCAAGAAGGCAAGATGTTCTCGCCGCTTGCGTTCACTAAGACTTACGCAATGGCAGCGGCAGCAGGTTTGGCAATCACACTCGTCCCTGTTCTTATGGGCTACTTCATTCGCGGTAAGGTGTTACCGGAACACAAAAACCCAGTTAACCGTGGCTTGGTCGCGTTGTACCGTCCGCTGTTGAACACCAGCTTAAAATACCCTAAGACCATGATTGTTATCGCATTAGGTCTGATGGCATCGGCTTACTACCCAACCAGTAAACTGGGTAGCGAGTTCATCCCTCCGCTGGATGAAGGGGACTTGATGTACATGCCAACAACCTATCCGGGTATCTCAATTGGTAAAGCACGCGAGCTTCTACAACAAACCAACAAGCTGATCAAAACCGTTCCAGAAGTGAAAACCGTATGGGGCAAGATTGGCCGAGCTGAAACTGCAACCGATCCAGCGCCACTCACCATGATTGAAACCGTGATTCAGTTGAAGCCACGCGACCAATGGCGTGAAGGGGTAACAACCGAGTCACTGCGCAAAGAGTTCGACAAGCTGGTTCAGTTCCCTGGTCTTACTAACGCTTGGGTAATGCCGATCAAAACGCGTATCGACATGTTGGCAACGGGCATCAAAACCCCTATCGGCATTAAGATCTCCGGACCCGATCTGAAAGTGATTGAGAAGATCGGTTCTCAGTTGGAGCCAATTCTTAACGGCGTACAAGGCACGGCATCGGTTTATGCAGAACGTGTAGCAGGTGGTCGTTATGTCACGATCGACATTAAACGTCGTGCCGCAGCGCGTTATGGCTTAAGCATCAAAGACGTTCAGCAAGTGATCTCCACTGCGGTGGGCGGTATGAATGTGGGTGAAACCATTGAAGGCTTGGAGCGTTACCCAATCAACGTTCGCTACCCACAAGACTACCGAGATTCAGTGGTTAAACTGCAAAACCTACCATTGGTGACACCAAATGGCGCTCGTATTGCGCTGGCTGATGTAGCGGACATTCGTTACGAAGACGGCCCTCCGATGATCAAGACAGAAAACGCGCGTCCAAACGGCTGGGTATTTGTCGACATCGATGGTCGTGACCTTGGCTCTTACGTAGTGGAAGCACAGCAAGTCGTGGCCGATCAACTAGAACTTCCTGCGGGTTACTCGCTGGCTTGGTCTGGTCAATACGAATACATGGAGCGTGCGAAAGATCGCTTGAGTGTCGTGGTACCAATCACCATCGCCATCATTATGCTGCTGCTTTACTTCAGCTTCCGTCGTGTCGGTGAAGTGATGATCATCATGCTTACCCTACCACTCGCTATGGTTGGTGGTTTGTGGCTCATGCATATCCTCAACTACAACTTCTCGATTGCCGTTGGGGTCGGCTTTATTGCCCTAGCAGGCGTCGCGGTTGAAATTGGGGTCATCATGCTCGTCTACCTCAACCAAGCGTGGCACTACAAAAAACTCGATGCAGAAGAGAGCCAACAGAAGCTTGAGGCGAAAGACCTAACTGATGCCATTCGTGAAGGTGCAGGCCTACGTGTTCGCCCAGTAATGATGACGGTACTGACGGTCATTATTGGTCTGATTCCGATCATGTACGGCGAAGGGACAGGATCAGAAGTAATGCAACGTATCGCCGCACCAATGATTGGTGGTATGGCATCAGCACTGCTGCTGACGCTGTTGGTGCTTCCAGCCATCTTCAAGCTGTGGAAACAACGTGAGTTGCGCCAAAGCAATGCAACTAATCACCAAGCTAGTGATGTAAACAACAAGGCTTAACCCCTACCTTCCTCTCAAACATGCCGTTTGAGGGGAAGCAACCAAGTTAATAATGAATTAAAACAAGGATATAAAAATGAAAAAGACACTAATCACTCTTGCTCTAGCCCTAACAACAACGACTGCGTTTGCCCAAGTGGATCATTCAAACATGGACCACGCGAACATGGATCATAGCAACATGAAGCATGAAAATATGGACCACGGCAGCATGAAGATGGACCACAGTAAAATGGACCATTCAAACATGATGGATATGCCGGGCATGTCGACTGTTGGTATGCCAGCAAAAGGGGCAAAGCCAGACAAGGTGGTACACGTTATCTTGGGTGATGACATGACCATCAAGTTCAAAAAAGACGTTAAGATTGAGCCAAACGATGTGGTGCAATTTGTTGTGATGAACACAGGTAAGATCAACCACGAGTTTACGATTGGTTCGGCTAAAGAGCAGCTAGAACATCGCGAAATGATGAAGACAATGAGCGGCGATCACATGCATGACTCAGGCAACGCAGTTACGGTAGAACCAGGTAAAGCGAAGCAATTACTGTGGCACTTCCACGGTGACAACAAGGTTGAGTTCGCGTGCAACATTCCGGGCCATGCAGAATCGGGCATGGTTAAAAAGATTGAACTGTAAGTAATTATCCAACTAGACAAAGGAGCTGATGATTCAGCTCCTTTTATTTCTCTGGATCAAACTATTCGTTAGCTCATGATAAGAAATTCTGAGCCAGTGTCTCACGCTAAGATATTTTTATGACCGAATCACCGACGTAATATATAAGCCAAACTACAGGCCTTGATAGCAACACTCTTCTCCCCATATTGAGACCGTTTAAGCGTATTGCAAAGAATCCTACATAAAATAGACATAGATTTAACAGTGTTTAGAGTATTGGCTCGTTATAGTTTACGTGACATCGCTACGGTGCGAACTAAAACTAAAATTGAAGAACACGATCCATGAAAAAGTTATTTTTGTTGGCTGGGCTAATGGTTTGCTCAACCCTAAGTTACGCGTCCCAATTGAATGAGGACATTTCTCTCCTCGAGCAACAAACCTCAAGCAGAATTGGGGTGTCAGTTTGGGATACTCAAGCAGACGAGCGTTGGGATTACCGTGGCGATGAACGCTTCCCACTCATGAGCACATTCAAAACCCTAGCTTGTGCCAAAATGCTAAGTGATATGGACAGCGGTAAGCTAAGTAAAAATGCGACCGCAAAAGTCGATGAGCGCAGTATCGTTGTATGGTCTCCAGTGATGGATAAGCTCGCAGGCCAAAACACACGCATAGAGCACGCGTGTGAAGCCGCTATGTTAATGAGTGATAATACCGCAGCCAACTTAGTATTAAATGAAATTGGCGGCCCTAAGGCCGTAACAATGTTTCTGCGAACAATTGGAGATAAAGCAACGCGCCTAGACAGAATAGAACCTCGCTTGAACGAAGCCACACCAGGCGACAGCCGCGACACAACCACACCTAACGCCATGCTAAACACTCTGCGAACCTTGGTCGAAGGCGAAACGTTGTCTTATGAGTCTCGTGTACAATTAAAAATCTGGATGCAAGACAACAAAGTTTCAGACTCGTTAATGCGTTCTGTATTACCAACAGGTTGGTCTATTGCAGACCGTTCTGGTGCGGGAGGTCATGGTTCGCGTGGCATTAACGCGATTATATGGAAGGAAAATCATCGACCTGTTTACATTAGTATTTATGTCACAGAAACCGAGCTCTCACTTCAAGCTAGGGACCAGCTCGTTGCGCAGATAAGTCAGTTGATTTTACAAAAGTACAAAGACAATTAAGTCTTTACTCACCTGACCCCATTTGTATCCTTTTCTAGCCCTTCTCTTCCAGAAGGGCTCATTCTGTACTTCCATCTTAAAAACACCACTTATTGAGTAATGACTTACTTATAAATAGGTATAAGATTTACTTATTTAGGGTGAGTTAACGCCCATATTAAGCAACCAAACGCACACAAATGGCGATAATTAAACCATACTCTTACCAAGAAGCGCATTTTCTACAAAATAGCTTCACGTAATTTATTGTTGGTATTTGCAACATTGCCAAGGAGATGTCTATTGAGACTTGAAAGAACTTTTAACCCTGATGACTTATCGATGCAAAACATGGAAAGTCCGATATGTATGCCGATAGGGTTTGTTCACTTTTTAGCTCAATCGGAAACACTACAGCAAGTACTTGATACGGTGGCAGAATGGATAAATCGCATATTTAACTCTGACCGTGCGAGTATCACACTTTATGAAAACAATGATCATCTGAAGGTCTACTCTTTCTCTGGTAGTAAAGCGATTCCCGCTGAATTTTTAGTGCCCATTCATCAAGCGTTTGTTGGCCGAGTGTTCAAAAAGCAACAACTGATGATCTGCGATGATGTTACACAATCTGATGAGATTGATTGTGTGATGCTCGCATCCAATGGTATGGGTACGTGTATGGACGCGCCTTTAATGCACGGTAAAGTCTGCCTAGGAACGCTTAATGTTGCGCATCATCAAACGCACATTTACACAAACGAACAAGCGGCACAGCTTCAGTGCATCGCTAATTGGATTGCTTTAAACATTGCCCTTCATATACAGATTATGAAAATGGAGCACCTCGCCACGACGGATGATCTGACAGGTATTCCAAACCGCAGAGAGTTCATGCGACAAATCGAAAGCCGCCTAAATGAATACCGAATCCAGGGCATTGACTTCCATGTTGCTATTTTAGATCTCGACAATTTTAAAAGCCTCAATGACCGATTTGGTCATGACGCAGGCGATAAATCACTGATCCATGCAGTTAATACTATTAAAAGTCATCTACTTGATTGTGACTTACTTGCCAGAGTTGGCGGTGAAGAGTTTGCCATCGTATTAAGAAGTCGCTCATCACAGCAAGCTCTAGACACATTAGAAACAATTCGTAATGCACTAGAAACGACGACCGTTCAACATTCAGGTTGTGATATGAGCTTCACCGCGAGTATTGGGGTAACTCAAGTCTGTCGTCTCGACGACTCATTTGAACCACTCGTTAAACGCGCCGACTTAGCACTTTACAAGGCAAAAGAAACCGGAAGAAATCGCGTTGAGTTTCATATTGGTGAAGAAAGGTAGAAAAAATAAAAAAAGGTAGCGACTCATTGCGCTACCTTTTATCGATTCTAACCCGCTTAAAATAACTAATACGAACTTTAAGCCAGTTAAAAATAAGAATGAGCAAATTTAATTATGCTTTCTTAAGATCTTTAGCTGGGTAAGTTAGTGTTTTTTCGCCTGCTTTTACATGTGTGTAAAAACCGCCACTGCTTAAACCTGTAACAACCATTTCGCCAAGATCGATACCTTTAGTCGCTACTACTACGTCACCGATTGAAAACATATTGAATACCTTGTTTGTTTAGATTAAGACACTAAGTCGTTGCGCGGTATTTAATACGATATTAGGCAAAGCACCTAATCGAGTTTTTTATCGTAAAGATTAATTTATATTTGTCGTGAACTCTAAGTTTCCACATTGAAAATCACAGGATATTTTCCAAAAAAAGATGCGCTATTCTTGTGAAATACGGTAATATTTTCTAGCATCAAGTGCGGAGGTATTCTCCGCCCTCATTGGAGAAAAATGATGAAGAAAGGCCTAAAAATGCGTGCATTAGAGCGTTCTGATTTGCGCTTTATTCATGAACTGAATAACAACCGAAATATCATGGCCTACTGGTTCGAAGAACCTTACGAGTCTTATGACGAGCTCGAAGAACTTTATCGAAAACATATACATGATGACGCTGAAAGGCGTTTTGTCGTCGAAGATGAAGACGGCATCGTAATTGGCTTAGTTGAGCTGATCGAGATTAACTACATTCACCGCAGCGCGGAATTTCAGATAATCATCGCCCCAGAGCATCAAGGCCGAGGTTATGCGACAGAGATGATTAATCGTGCGTTAGATTACTCATTCTCAATTCTTAATCTACGTAAAATCTACTTATTAGTCGCAGTGGATAACGAAGTCGCTATTCACTTATACAAAAAGTGCGGCTTTATCGAAGAAGGTCACCTTGTAGAAGAATACTTTATTAACGGCGCTTACAGCGATGTTAAGCGCATGTATATATTAAAACACCAGGACCAGAAAAAGATCGAAGAAAACAACTCAATTCACTAGTTCATTCTATCAAAGTAAAAACGCAGCTATTTGGGCTGCGTTTTTATTTATTCAAATTGATATTGATATGATAATACGATGCGCTTGTCTGCTTCATCCAAATAGGTGTTGTTGTCCATGACAAACGTCATTACGTTAAAAGAGTGGCGTTTGCTCACGAGGTAACCAAGACCAATACCACCAAAGAAGCCTTTGTAGTTCTCTCCTTCACTGTTTTCTGAGCCGTAAGTGCCTGCTGCGAAGCTGATTAACGTCAGCTCTTTGGTAAACGATTTCAGCGCAAATGCACCAACGTAACCGCTACTGCCTGAAGAGCTCATCATATTGAAGCCATTCTCTGCACTTGGCGTACCCGTAAAGTTAGGCTCGCTACAGAGACTACTTTCTGCACCGTCACAAACAGGAACATCACCAGTGTTGTACGTATAGCCTGCCATTGGGAAAATTTGGAAGCCTGCTGGCTCAATCCCGAAATAACTTAGCGGCATAAAGGTACCAACGCTGTAGTTGGTTTGATCCGCGCCGTTTACGTATTCATTTTTACCGAAGTTGAAGTTCACGATACCGACCGGAAACAACCACGAGCCACCAATACGCCACTCGCTCGCATCATCATTGATACGCAGGTTAATTTTGCGCGCTTGGTCAAGCGCAAGTGAGCCCGAGAATGAGATGTTTTGATCATCAAAATCGTAGTTGTTTGCGTACGACGCGCCAAATTTCGTGATGACTTTTGTTGGGTCATCCGCCAACTTGTTTTTATTGTCTTTTACTCGATGCTCGGCACCATGAGCCAGCGTACTTACCAACAAAGTCGTACACACTAACGCTAGTTTATTTTTCATTTTTTAGTCCTTTGAGATGTTGAATACCTGCACTTAGCTGCGCAGATACTTTTTGAATCATCACTCACTGGATGTGACAGAAGCGCCCTAACTACCTTAGATGGTGTGACAGCATCCAGTGCAGGTAGTTAGGGTAGAATGGCCTGTAAGGAAGGCGTTTTAGCGATTAGGAATGATTAGTTTTTCCAGTTGTAGCTCATGCTCATGAAGTACAGCGCAGGCTCATCAAAGCCAGCTCGTAAGCGTGGCGTTTCTGACGATTCCATCAAGATCGCTTCAAACGCGAAACCAATTGAGTTTTCTGAATCCAATTTGTAATCAATGCCTGTACCAATGCGGTACGCCTTGCCAGTAGGAACGGTAATGTCACCGTTTGATTGACTTTCATACATGCTGGTATCGAATGCAAAACCTGCATTCCACATCATTTTTTCATTCAGTTTGTACTGAGTACCCAATGCGATTTGGTAAGTGTCTTGTGTCTCTACGTTCAGCGTGGTTGTGTATTCGCTCCAGTCTTGCCAGTTCACGTTCCACATCACCGCTAGGTCATCATTCACTTCGTGGTAAGCACTGAAGATCAGTTGTTGCGGAGCAATGGAGTTACTATTGTCGAATTCAAATTCGGTTTCAGAAGAGTAAGACAGACCAAGACGCGTGCCTGGTGTTGCTTCATAAAGCACACCTACTCGGCCGTTGAGCTGAGTATCTTGGTCTTCGTCATTGAAGTTCAAGGCTCCCTTCGTTTCCACTTCATACATACCGTACTGAATACCAAGCGCCGCACCCACAGACCAGTGATCATTGATGCGGTAAGAAGCGGAAGGTTGAATGGTTAAGGCTTGCGTCGTTGCTGTAGGAATATCTAAATGATTATCCAAAAGACCTTCGTACTTGAGGCCAAGGCCGTAGTTGCCATACAGACCAATACCCAGCGTCCATTTGTCGTTTACTTGTTGGCTGTAAAATGCCGACGCCATAGGAACAAAACCAATCACGTTGCCCGCATCGCCAGTCATCGTGTCTAGTTGCGCGTCACCGTAAAGGCCAATCAGGTTACCAGAGAAAGATTTACCAGAAACATTCGCCAGACCAGCCGGGTTTGCTGCCATTACTGAGGCATCTTGCGCACGAGCCGCCATACCAGCGGATGCCAAACCAATATCCGATGCTGTTGTTTCGTAAAGGTATAACCCACCCGCTTGCGCAGCAGCACACGTCAGTAGAGAGCTCGCTACGACGATTTTTGAAAGATTTTTCATGCTAAAACCTATTATTGTTTGGGGAACCCACGCTGCGACGGTGGTTGTATATCAATGAAAGGCATTGGCCAATCGCACACAGCGTGGGGGTGTTGTGGAGTCAGTCAGTTGAAATCAGCGTTATTGCTCGCTCACCTCAAGTTCAGTGGGTTTCTTTCGCTTAAACTTCTCGCGCAGAGATTGCATCATCACGAAGAACACTGGCGTCAGTAACGTGCCTACAAACGTAGAGAGAATCATGCCGCCGAATACTGCAAAGCCCAGTGAGTGACGAGATGCCGCACCGGCACCCGATGCAATCACCAACGGGAATACCCCCCAGATGAAGGCAAATGCGGTCATCTGTACTGCACGGAAACGGATTCGAGCAGCTTCTTTGGCAGCATCAATGATGGATAAGCCCTTTTCTTCTCGCAGAACTTTGGCAAATTCCACGATAAGAATCGCCACTTTGGCGGACATACCGATCAAGATGACCACACCAATCTGCACGTACAAGTCGAACGGTTGTCCCACCAGCAGTAGCGTGCCCATTGCGCCGAGAATCGCGACTGGAACCGCCATCATTACCGCTGCAGGAATGGTCCAACTTTCGTACTGAGCCACCAAGAACAAGTATGTGAACAGCAAAGACAATGCGAACGCGATCGGCGCCATGTTGCCTGCTTTCATCTCTTGGTAAGTCATGCCTGACCACTCGTATGAGTAACCACTTGGCAAAGATTCCGCAGCCAGTTTTTCAATGGCTTTTACAACATCACCCGAGCTGTAACCTGGCGCTGGCGCACCGTTCACGGTTGCAGAACTGAACATGTTGTAGTTCGACAAGGTATCTGGGCCGAAGATCGGCTTCACTTTCACTAGCGTTGCCAGTGACACCATTTTTCCAGAGCTTGAGCGAACAAACAGATGGTTGATGTCGTCGATATTGTCACGGTATTGCTCTTCTGCTTGCACTTTCACTTGGTACGAACGACCAAACAAGTTGAAGTCAGAAATGTAGGCGCCGCCCAACTGTGCTTGCAGTGTGCTGAAGATTTCATTCAACGGTACGCCCATCGAAATCGCTTTATCGCGATCAATATCGATGTAACGTTGCGGAATATTCGCACGGAAAATCGAGAACGCACGTGCCACTTCAGGCAGTTGGTTGATTTGGGCAACAAAATCAGCGGTTGTTTTTGCCAACTCTTGTGGAGAACGGCCCAAGTTGTCCTGCAGCACAAGGTTGAAACCATCCACCGCACCCATACCTTTGATTGCCGGTGTCGCGAAAACGAACGAAGCGGCATCTGGCGTTGAGTTCAGCATTTGGTTAACTTTATTCATCAATGCGCGTTGGTGTAGCTCAGGGTCTTTACGTTTGCTCCAGTTATCCAGTTTGATGATCAACATGCCCGAGTTTGGAATCGACGCCATGTTAATTACCGAGAAGCCCGCAACCGAAACCACGTTCTCCACACCTTCCATCTGTTTTAGCTCATCAACGTACTGCTTCATTAATGGTGCAGTACGCTGCAATGCTGCTGCGTCTGGCAAACGCATTTCGACCATGAACACGCCTTTATCTTCGTTCGGTACGAAAGAGGAAGGTACGGTCATGAACGCAAATGCCAGCACCGCAATAAGCGCGCCATAAACACCGATACTCAGCACAATGCGACGGCTCAAGAAGCCAACTACACCTTGGTATTTGCGCGTTATTGCTTCAAAACCTCGGTTAAACGCACACAAAGGCGCAATAGATTGCGAGTGAGTAGATTTCAACATCAACGCACAAAGCGCTGGCGTTAACGTCAATGCGTTGATCGCAGAGATCAGCACCGATACACAGATGGTGACCGCGAACTGGTTGAACATTCGACCAGAAATACCCGGCAATAGCGCAACCGGTACGAATACCGCCAACAAAATAAGCGTTGTTGCCAATACTGGCCCCGTCACTTCTTTCATAGCTTGGATCGTGGCCGGAATCGGGTCTAAATGCTCTTCATGGATAACCCGTTCCACGTTCTCTACCACGATGATCGCATCGTCCACCACGATACCGATGGCGAGGATCAAGCCAAACAACGAGATCGTGTTAATGGTCATGCCCATCACGCCCATGATTGCGAACGTCGCAATGATGGAAACCGGAATCGCTAAGGTTGGAATGATGGTCGCTCGCCAGTTCTGCAAGAAAACGTACACAACGAAGGTGACAAGAAGTACCGCAATCACCAGCGTCTCATACACTTCATCAATCGACGTCTCTACGTATTCGGTAGAGTCATAAGCGATGTCGTAAACCAAATCATCTGGGAACGATTTCTCGTACTCTTTCATGGCCTCTTTCACGCGTTCCATCACGTCTAGCGCGTTCGCTGTCGGCAACTGGTACAATGCCAGAACGGCGGCTGGTTCGTTATTCATACGACCATCAGCTTCGTAACCTTGTGCGCCAACTTCCACACGAGCCACATCTTTCAAGCGAATCAAAGAACCTTTCTTGCTCGCGCGGATGATGATGTTCTCAAACTCTTTCGCAGAAGTAAGGCGGCCTTTGGTTTGCAAAACATATTGATATTGCTGATCACCCGGAGCTGGCATACCACCGATCTTACCCGCCGCCACTTGGATGTTTTGCGTTTTAATTGCGCCAATAACATCGCTAGCAGAAAGCTTCAAGGTGGCCAGTTTATTTGGGTTCAACCAAATACGCATTGAGTAGTCTTTCTTACCCAGCAGCGTAATGTCACTCATACCTTCGATACGTTTTAGACGCTCAACGATATTGAGATCCGCGTAGTTAGAAAGGTAGATACTGTCGTGAGACTGTTTCGGAGAACGCAGTGTGATAACGCCCAGCATGTCGGAAGATTTCTTCTTAACCGTCACACCGATTTGGTTTACTTCTTGTGGTAGAGATGACGTCGCCTGTGCCACCAAGTTGTTCACACGAACCTGCGCCATATCGCCATCTGCGCCCACTCGGAAGTAAATACGCAATGTGTATGAGCCATCGTTACCAATCACAGAAGACATGTAAATCATGTCTTCAACGCCATTGACTTTGGCTTCTATCGGTTGTGCTACCGTCTTTTTAACCACGTCCGCGTTTGCACCCGGATACATGGTGCTCACCGTAATTACCGTTGGAGAGATTTGAGGATACTCAGAAATTGGCAAGACTTTCAGGGCGATCATACCCATCAATGTCATCGCCAGTGAGATCACCAAAGCAAACTTCGGCCGGTGAATGAAAAATTTACTTAACATCAGTACTCACTCAGCCTTGTTCACTCTGTAGTTCAACGTCTTTCACCGTTGCACCCGGACGCACTTTTTGAAGACCATTAACGATGACTTTTTCGTTAGCCGCCAAGCCAGTCAGCACAGCACGTTTCACACCGTAGGTCTGACCAAGTTCAACGTTACGACGAGACACCACGTGATCATCACCAACCACCATGACGTAGTCACCCGCTTGGTCTTGCTGAACAGCCGCCGATGGGATAAGCAAACCATCAATGGTTTTGTTGCGCAGCTTGATGGTCAAGTTGCCATATTCACCCGGCATAAGCGCGTAAGTTGGGTTATCAAATTGTGCTTCTGCTCGAATTGAGCCTGTTTCTAAATCGATCTTGTTGCCAACGGCGTAGATCTTGCCATCAAGCGGATACAATGAACCGTCTGAAAGCGTCAGTGTTAAATCAACATCCAGTTTGTCATCGTTACGATGAGCCACATCAATCGCGCTTCTTACGCGGCGGTAGAGCTTCTCATCCACATCAAAGCCAAAGCGAATTGGGTCGATTTGAGTGATCGAAACAAGAGGAACGAGTTGAATTTTCGAAATACGGTCACCCACTCGGAAGTTGCTGAACCCCACGCGGCCAGAGAAAGGAGCACGCACAGAGCTAAATTCAAGATCGAGCCTTGCTGAAACCAGCGTCGCTTTCGCCTCTTCTACCGAAGCAATCGCTGCGGCGTGCGCAGCAATGGCGTCATCGTATTGCTGCTCACTGATGCTTTTATCTTTGATGAGTTTCTTCACACGTTCTGCATCACGCGTAGTTTGAACGAGTTGTGCTTTTGCTTTTTGCAACGACGCTTTTGCATACGCCAGTGCCGCTTTGTAAGGACGGTCGTCGATTTCAAACAGCAATTGGCCTTTTTCGACCATATCGCCATCTTTAAAATGAATCGCGGTTAATTCGCCACCGACTCGAGGCATAATATCAACGTCATTTACCGCTTCAGTTCGACCGATAAAAGTATGATAAGGAGTGATTTTTGTTTCGGTTAGGGTAACGGTTTCAACAGAGGGTGCTTGGGCAGTTTTCGTTGCGATATCGCCAGTTTTGCATCCTGATAGTAATGCAGAAGATATAGCAATAGATACCAACGCAAATTTATATTTGGCTTTCATGATAAACCTACTTTATGTAGAAAGTGCCCTAGCCTAAATATTTAAATATATGGATAAACGCACTTTCTATTCTGGAAATAAACGAGGGAGTTAGAATTGGTAGTTAAATTCGATACGGTGATCACCATCACCGAAATTAACGTGCTCATTCCAGTTTGCAAAGTAACGAATATTAGCGCGAGGATTAATTTGATAAGACAACGCAAACTCATGAGTTAAGATATTATCTTCACCCGCGTAATAAGTGTCTTTATATTGACTAGACCCTGACAATGTATGCATATACATTGGGTTGTAGTTAATCCAGATTTTATCGGTTAATTCAATTTTTGAGTACATACCGACAACGGTGAAAGTACCTGGAATTTCATAACCTTTGTCATCATCACTAAAATCATTAGCAATAGTGACACCCGCACCAGCTAAAGGAAATAACTGCAACATACCAAACTTAGGTAGGCCTTGAATAAAGCTGTAAGATGCATCTAATTTATCGTTATCAACATCGTAGTTTACATCCAATTGACGGCCTAGACCTTTTGCGACTTCTACTTGGAAATTACGTAGTCGGAAAGAGTCAATGCTGTCATCAACATTGGCATACATTGGATCGTCATTGTCGCGAATGCCAAATAGCTCACCACCAATGCCTTTCATTTCGATGATGTTCATCGCCATGGTACCAGGCTGGCTAGATTGGTAAGTTTGACCGATTTTGATGTTCGCGCCTTTATCAGTAATACCAAAGCCAGCTTGGGTGTATACCGCAAGTGGGTCAGACATATCTTGTAGTTCTTCGTTATTGTTTGTCTGCGCATAGGCAGAAGACGCGAGTTGTAGGGCTGCAACCATAATGGCAACAGACGGTTTCACTAAATTCATAAAACTGTATCCATTTTAATGATTATAAAATTATTCACGTCATGAGGTCATCATAAATAGCAAGCAACACAACTCGCTTTGGATAACATAAATTATCAAAGCAAATTCAATAATGACGAAACATTCGACGTTTTAATTAAAATAAAATAAAGCATCGTAAAAGTTCAATCACCGCTACTTATATCTTATATAACTTGAAATTTGGTAATACCAATGAAGAAGGAAATATTAAAACTTATGAAAATTCAATTATCATTATAACAAATGATTAATTAATTTTACCATATAAATAGAGAGTGCAATGTATTTAGGTGATCGCGATCAATGTTTCATTTCGATCGTACAACACTCTTCAGATTAATTAGAACATTATAATAATTTAAAAACCTTAGTTTGATTAGCCTAGTATCAGATTAGAATAGTAGGCCTATAATAAATAAAAAGGGAATCACTCTCTGTGATTCCCTTTTATTATCGAGCGATAAATCGCCGATGCGTTTCGATAACTAAAACGCAAACAATTCGCACTATTGCAGTTTCTCTATTCCCATATTGAACAGTGCAAAACTATAAATATCTGCATTTGTCTCAATTATTTTACGCGTTGGTGTGCCTGCACCATGTCCTGCATTGGTTTCGATGCGAATTAAGGTCGGATTTGAACCCGCTTGCTTCGATTGCAACTCAGCAGCAAATTTGTATGAGTGAGCAGGAACAACACGGTCATCATGATCACCGGTTGTAATCAATGTTGCTGGGTATTCCACCCCTGCTTTTACATTGTGCACCGGCGAATAACTTTTCAGATATTGGAACATCTCTTTACTTTGCTCTGCCGTGCCGTAGTCATACGCCCAACCAGCACCTGCGGTAAAAGTATGGTAACGCAGCATATCCAGTACGCCGACTGCTGGCAGCGCCACTTTAAACAGCTCTGGACGTTGCGTCATAACGGCCCCTACTAACAAGCCACCATTCGATCCACCGTTAATGGCTAACTTGTTTGATGACGTTACCTTTTCATCAATTAGGAATTCAGCCGCAGCAATAAAGTCATCAAACACATTTTGCTTTTGCATTTGAATGCCAGCGTTGTGCCATTCTTTGCCATATTCCCCACCACCACGAATGTTCGCTACCGCGTAAACACCACCAAGCTCTAACCAAGCCGCACGTGTCGGGCTAAAAGATGGCGTGAGGCTAATGTTGAAACCGCCATAACCATATAGGATGGTTGGTGCACTGCCGTCCATCGGTGTCCCTTTTTTATAGGTGATGATCATCGGCACTTTTGTTCCGTCTTTTGAGGTGTAAAACACCTGGCGAGATTCATACAAAACAGGGTCAAATGGCGCTTTAGATTTGTAGTACACCTCGCTATCACCATCTTTGATGTTCAGACGATAGGTAGTGCTTGGCATCTTGTAGTTGGTGAAAGAGTAGTAGACTTCGGTTTCTTCTTTTTTCCCCGAGAAACCGTATGCGCTGCCAATATCAGGCAATTTGATTTCTCGGATGAGTTTGCCGTTCATGTCGTATTGCTTCACCATCGAGATCGCATCAACAATATAGCTCGCAAACAAATTGCCACCCGCGGTAGAAACACGTAACACGTTCTTTGTTTCAGGAATCAAATCTTTCCAGTTTTTGGGCTGCGGCTGACTTGCATCCACCGTCACGACGCGTTTGTTCGGCGCATTAAGGTTCGTAACCAAGTACAGTTTCGTGCCTTGGTTGTCTATCACCCAAGTATCAGAACTGGTGTTATCTAAAATGGTTTTCAGCGGGCTATTTGGCTTACTCAGGTCTTTGAAGAACAGTTTGTTGCCCGACGTCGATACGCTGGCTGAGATAAACAAGTAGCGTTCATCTTCCGACGTGTAACCCCCAACGTAGCGATACTTTTCGTCCTTTACACCACCGAAAATTAATTGGTCTTCACTTTGTTTCGTTCCAAGTTTATGAAAGTAGAGCTTGTGTTGGTCTGTCTTCGCGGAAAGTTCACTCCCTTTTGGCTTGTCATAACTTGAGTAATAGAAGCCTTGATTGCCGAGCCAACTGATGCCACTGAACTTAATATCCACCAGCGTTTCACCGACGGGCTTTTTGGTTTCTGTGTCTAACACAATGACTTTGCGCCAATCGCTACCGCCTTCCGAAATGCTGTATGCAACCAAAGATCCATCTCGTGAAAAGCTCACTCCCGCTAACGATGTGGTGCCATCTTCACTAAAAGTATTTGGATCGAGGAAAATTTCTGCTTCGCCATCACCTAACTGCCGATAAAGCACATCTTGGTTCTGTAACCCGTCATTTTTGTAGAAGTAAGTGAACTTACCCTCTTTGAACGGTTGGCTTTGCTTTTCGTAGTCCATGAGCTTAGTGATGCGCTCTTCAATCTGCTCGCGGTAAGGGATTTTCGACAGATAATCAAACGTCACTGCATTTTGTGCCTTAACCCATTCTGCGGTTTCTGGGCTGAGATCGTCTTCCAACCAGCGATAAGGATCACTCACTTTTGTACCAAAGTAGTCATCGACAACATCCACTTTTTGTGTGGTTGGATACGTGATGGTTTTCGGGGTTACCTGTTCAACCGACGATTGCGCCGCTTCATTTGCATACGCCACAGACAACACACTTCCGAGTGCGAGAGCCGTTGTGAGTGCTAGGGTGTTCTTTTTCATGAAATTCCTTTTTATTTTTCTGTTGTCTTTTTGTGCAATACATCAGAACTCTACTATATATCGACAAAATGAATCTAATTTCATTAAACGAGTTGTGAAAGCCATCCTAACTCCCTCATTTCCTTCCAGTTCTACAAACTAGTAAGTGGAAGTGTAGAACTTGGGAACAATACTGAAGAGCTACGATGACGTTTACTCTCTTTCGTCTAAGTCAGCTCGATTTGGCGCAAAACCCCAGACTCAGAAGCGAAATCTTGGTCGTGACTAATCAGAACAAATCCACCTTTGTATACATTTAACGCCTGACTAAGCATTATTTTTGACTCCAGATCGAGATGATTATCTGGCTCATCAAGCAGCAGCAAAGGCTGAGAGTTTTGGTGGCTGACTATCAGCATCGCGAGCTTCATCTTCTCGCCACCGCTCAGTAGGCGCCCCAACCGAAACACAGCATCTCGACGAAAACCGATCCCGGCCAATAAGGTCCTCGCTTCACTTTCCGTCATCTCTTGGCAGCTCTCCATTACGTTTTCAAGTAACGAAAGATTTGGATTCACTGCGCCAAAATGTTGGTCGAGATAATACAAAGACGTATTCACTTGCAACTCACCACTCTGCAACGATAACTCGCCAAGCAATGCCTTTAACAAGGTTGATTTTCCGCAGCCATTTTTCCCTTTGAGATGGACTTTGTCGTTCGCAAAAATCTGCAACGTGATAGGTGTAGAATTCCCAAAAGGTAATATACCTTCTTGTATCGACAATACTTTTCGCGAACGGTTCGGATTATCTGTAAGATAAAACTTTTGCGCCTTGAGCTGCTCATGTCGCGATTGCAACGCCTGTTCTTTGGCTTGTAAATGCGCTTGTCTGAGTTGCTCATTCTTATTGCGATTTGAGGCACTGGCGGTCGCGCTATCCTTTTTTCCATCAAGCAAAATTTTGGGCTGACTGCCGTCTTTGCGCAGTTTGTTCCCTTGCGCGGCGCGTTGGTCTGCTTTTTCGCGATTTTTCTGGGCTTGCTCGGCTAACCGTTTTTTCTGTTTATCGACTTGCGCTAACTGCCTCTCGACCGCTTGCAGTTCAGTGCGTTTTTTCTCGGCGTACACATCGTAATTTCCACCAAAAGCCTGTAAACCTAGGCCCGATAGCTCCCAAATTTCCTCCATCTCTCGCAGCAGCTCACGATCGTGACTGATGAGTAAAATCGCGCCGCTGAAGTGCGTCATAGACTCTATCAACCATTGTTTCGCCTCGGTATCGAGGTGATTGGATGGTTCATCGAGAATCAAAAGCTCCGTTTCGTTTTCAAATAACTGCCATAACTGCAAACGCGCCAACTGACCACCACTGAGCCGAGCACAAGAGAAATCAGGATCTTGCGGTAATCCCATCGCAGCGAGCTGCTGTTTGAGTTTTAATTCAATATCCCACTGCTCGCCAACCAGTTCGAACCAATGTTCAGAAACATCACCTTGTTCAATCTGCTTTAAAGCATGCAAGACCGCATCTTTGCCCAGAAACTGGGCGATCGATTGCTGACCTGAAAGCAGATCAGACGGCTGCTGGCGATACATCATGAAAGAAGAGGGAGCAGTCACAACACCGCTGGCAGGCTGAGTTTCGCCCGCCAAAATGGAAGCCAAAAGCGACTTGCCGATGCCATTGCGCCCAACCAAACCAACACGTCGTTTAGTCATGGAACAAGAAATAGACTGGAATAGCGTATCGCCATTATCAAACTGATGGCTAACATTAAAAGCTTGTAAAACTGGCATAATTTGCCTCCTGTATGACAGGGACAACAGCCGTAGCTATGATTTGAAATGGCAACAAAACGCGTGCACAAACGCATTAAGCTCTATGTAAAGCTCGACGATATACGTCAAATCAAAAAGTCGTCTTGTTGCAAAGAAATATCGGAAAGTGAGCTACGCCTACTAACCCTGCAGATCCAAAAAATAAGTAAAAATATGGATGACAGGTTTAGTTCTTCATGTTGGCGTAATCTCCTAGAGAAATGATGCACAGAGTGTAGCCGCTTTTTTGTTCAAAAAGCAAGCTTTCTAACCAAATGTGAACAAAAAGAAAGTTTCACAGTAAGTTGTTATATCACATTAACTTTTTAACAAGTCTTTGAACAATTTCGAGATCTTAGCAACACAATTTTTATCCAAGCCATACTATGCTTAGGGTAAAGATAATCCACATAAGGGCGTGGTTATGAAATACAAACATATCCTTGTTGCACTCGAACTGTCAGATGAAAGCACCGTGCTTATCGACAGAGCGGTATCAATGGCAAACTATCTCGACTCCGATATCTCCTTTATTCATATTGATGGTACGCACGGAGAAATCTATCGTGAGCTTGTAGACATTAAAGAAAACCCGGATCAAAGGCCGTTGAATGAGCATTCAATGGAATGTTTAAAAACATTTAGTGATTACATGGATTACCCACTTAAACATTTCTTCGTAGGTACTGGCGACTTAGCTGATAAATTAGAGGTCACCATTAAAGAGCAAGAAGTGGATCTTCTGATTTGTGGCCACCACCAAGATTTCTGGAGCAAGATTATTTCTTACTCCAGACACTTAATTAACAAGTCACCGGTGGATATTCTAGTCGTCCCTATTCATGATTAGTAAAACGTAACGCTTCCCAAAACCACCAATTTATTTGGTGGTTTTTTATTGATATTGAAACAGCTTAAACAGTTTACCAAACTAGCTTGGCGATCATTTATGAGTTACATTTTCTAACCAACCCGCGCTCCTACTGGGCATGGTTATTTAGATAGCAAGGATCCCTATGGCAAATAAAAAAGTACTCATTCTCTTTGCTCATCCTTCCCAGCATCGTTCAGAAGTGAATACTCCACTTTTCAAAGAAGCTCAAAAAATTGAAGGCGTGACATGTGTTGATCTCTATGGCGAATACCCTCGTTTCGATATTAATATCGACCGTGAGCAGCAACGCTTACGTGAGCATGACGTGGTGATTTTCCAATTCCCACTATATTGGTATTCAACGCCTGCGATTTTAAAAGAGTGGCAAGATCTGGTTTTGGAATATGGCTTTGCTTACGGTACAGATGGCACAGCACTGCAAGGCAAGACCATGCTTTGTGTGCTGTCTGCAGGGGGCAAAGAAGAAGCTTATAAGGCAGAGGGCTACAACCACTTTACGATTCGTCAACTGCTTGCGCCCATTGAACAAATGTCCGCACTGACCGGCATGAACTACATTGCCCCTCTCGCGATGTTTGGCGCACGTACAGCAGATGAAGAAGGGCGAATCCCTCGTCATGTTGAGCGGTACAAGAGCCTGCTAACAGCTTTAGTCGAAGATAGGTTGGATGTTGAAGCTGCGGCGTCATTAATCAAGCTTAACAGCGCATTGCCAGAGCTCATTAAGGAGGCTTCATGACAGGAATATTCTTACAAGCCTTCATATATTTGATTGCTGCTGTAATTGCAGTCCCACTTGCTAAGCGTTTGGGACTTGGGTCCGTTTTAGGCTATCTCATCGCAGGTGTGGTCATTGGCCCAATTATCGGTTTAGTCGGTGAAGAAACAACAACAATCCAGCACTTTGCCGAGTTTGGCGTGGTGATGATGCTGTTTCTCGTTGGTTTAGAGCTCGAACCCAAAATGTTGTGGGCGATGCGCAATCGCTTAATGGGTTTAGGAGGTCTGCAAGTCGGCGGTACCGTCGCGGCGATTATGGGTATTGCCTTGTATTTTGACCAGCCTTGGACCATAGCCTTAGCCATAGGTTTGATCTTCGCCCTCTCTTCTACTGCGATTGTTTTGCAAACTTTTAGCGAAAAAGGATTAACGAAGACGGAAGGTGGACAAAACGCTTTCTCCGTGTTGCTTTTTCAAGATATTGCAGTGATACCAATGTTGGCGTTCATTCCTCTATTGGCCTTACCTGAATTAATTGAACAGGCACAGTCCGCGGCTCAAACAGCCGCAGCGCACCATGAAGAATTAAGCCTCGTTGCGGGGTTGCCAGGCTGGGCATACGGCATCGTAATCACAGCATCGATTGCAATCGTCGTCGTTGGTGGACACTTTTTAAGTCGACCTCTGCTCAATTATGTGGCTAGCTCTGATTTGCGAGAAATCTTTACCGCAACTGCACTCATGCTTGTCATTGGTATCGCTGCACTGATGAGTTTAGTGGGCTTATCTCCTGCCTTAGGAACCTTCTTGGCTGGCGTTGTATTGGCGAACAGTGAATTCCGCCACGAGTTAGAATCCAATATCGAACCATTTAAAGGCCTATTGTTAGGTCTGTTCTTTATTACCGTTGGCGCAGGGATCAACTTCTCGGTCCTTTTTGGTGATTTCTGGTTGGTCATGGCATTGACCATTGGCGTGATGGTTTTGAAAGCCTTGGTGCTGTTTATTCTTGCACTGATATTTAGGGTGAAAGGCAGCAACCGCTGGCTGTTTACCCTAAGCTTGGCTCAAGCAGGTGAATTCGGCTTTGTGCTTCTAAGCTTTTCAGTGCAAAACCACGTCATCCCATTTGAACTCTCACAAACTCTTGCGTTAGTGGTTGCGATTTCGATGTTCCTGACACCAGGTTTGTTTATTCTGTTTGATAGAGTGATTCTGCCGCGCTTTGAAAGCCAGTCAAATGAACGCGAAAGCGATACGATTGAGGAAACAGGCACGGTGATCATCGCCGGCATCGGCCGCTTTGGACAAATAGTGAATCGCCTATTGGTATCAAACGGCGTGACTACCGTGGTACTTGACCATCAATCTGACCAAGTCGATAACATGCGCCAGATTGGCACTCGCGCCTATTTTGGCGACGCGACTCGACCAGATATGCTACATACAGCCGGCATTGAGCACGCCGCTGCGTTGGTTGTGGCGATTGATAACCAAGAATCGAGTGTAGAACTGGTGAAGTACGTTAAGCACACGTACCCAAAAGTAACAGTGATTGCACGTGCCTTTGACCGTGGACATGGCTATCTTTTGCGTCAAGCGGGGGCTGATATTATTGAATCAGAGACCTACCATTCTGCATTGGAGATGGGCGGTCACACAATGAAAGCCCTTGGCATTCACCCCTTCTTTGTTGAACAACAGAAGGCGACATATAAGCGTGTTGAAGCACGTAAGTCAGAAATACTTTACAAAGCTTGGGAAGATGATTCTGAAGGTGAACGCTATGACAACAATTTCCGACAACTGTTTATTCAGTTAGAGGAGAAAATGGCGGAAGAGATGCAAAAAGATCGTCATGACAAACTATCGCGGTCAGAACGTGGTTGGACACCGCCACCTAAAGGTTACGCCGATGACTTTAATGAAGATAACGTCCAAGAGCTAACACCACCAAGAGAAGAGTCTATCCAACGATAACGCACTCCATATTAAAAACCTCCCGCTTGGGAGGTTTTTATTTTTTCAGTACAGAGCCACACGCCGTGCAGGATAAAATGATCTTCTCGATATTACATAAGATCATTCATTAAAATCTCATACTCTTCGTTTGCTTCTTCCACTAAATGAGAAAGCTCTAACGCATCAGTAACCGCAAGATTGAACTGCCACGGAGTTGTGTCTTCTTTACCACAGATTCGAGTTTCACACCCACGACTCTCAAAAGACAAATCATCAAACTCTGTAGTGTGGCGCTCTTGAAGTTCAACAATCTCAACTTCTAATTTACCGACAGGATTGACTTTAACGTGGGCATGTAACTCCGAACTGTTAGACAAACAATAATCTCTATGAACCGCAATCATGGCCGCCTCCTTGGTCTGCCAACTGACAACTCAACATTGAGTGTAGACGAGGGATTTTGAACGTGGCGTGAAATAATAATGAAGATTGATCTGTCTCATTAGAACAGACAATTGTTGTCATGAAGGCATGAGCCAGTATGAATCTCATCTGATTTAAATTGTTCTGAGATCGTAATAGTTGGCATTTACCGAGACTTTCCCTATTATCGAAACAAAATTACTGTGGTCATTCTTTAGAGGTCAGTATGGAGCTTGAAGCCGTTGCTAAAGCACTAAAAGAGTTAGGGCATCCGACTCGTTTAAGTATTTACAAAGAAGTCGTCAAAGCGGGATACAAAGGTATCGCGGTAGGCGGCGTACAAGAAAAGCTTGGCATTCCAGCATCCACTCTCTCTCATCATATCTCGAGCCTTGCTTCAGCTGGTCTTCTCACCCAGCGCCGCGAGGGTAGAACCCTTTTTTGTGTTGCAGAGTATCAGTGCTTAGATGACGTAATTGGTTTTTTAAAAGCAGAATGTTGCGTTAACGAGTGCTCATAAATTTCTAGCAAAAACGAGAGAGTTTGAGTTTCTATTGAACTTCAGCAGAACGTGAATGACGATGAAAAACATACACACCGAAGTTGCTAAGCTCGGTGTGTACATCTTCTAGTTCGCGACAAGTAACATCGACGACTTAGATGGTACGATTAACTTACCGTCAGTTGGAATGATTTGTTCTGTCATCAAATCAACCCAATTACCATCGATTTTTAATGTCAAAGACTGTTGACGCTGCGATTTATTAAGCACCACAATACCTTTGTCACCTCGCTTAAGTACGAGCATGTCATCGTTACCTTCAAGAACACTCATCGGCTCGCCATGCGTCATATTATGGAGCTGGATCATTTTTGCCATTCTCGGATCACTCCATGCACCTTGCCATCTTGGCTGACCATTTTTACCTTTAATACCGCTGGTGTTTAAGTCGGTATAAATCAACGGCACACCACCATCTCGGCCTAGAATATAGGCATAAGCTAACCATTCGTTTTCCTCGTCCATGATGAGATCAAGAAAGACATCATTGTTAGGAATATCATGTGTGATAGCAAATGTAATCGCACGACCGGGGGACAGAGCCTGACCAAAACAATAGGGATCAATCAGAGACTTAAAACTGCCCTTTTTAGCAAACGCCTTAAACATGGTTGAGAACAAAGGGAAATCGTACGCACCTAGGCGAGTTTCCTGTAGATACGGCTCAAGAAACAGCTGATACTCTTCTTCCGTTGCACCGCCATCGGTAATAATTTCACCAAATATATGCACATCCCGCGTGATGTCGTCTGTCCAAACACGCTTAAGATGCTCTAACGTCATGTGTTTCGCAGCGTCAATACGAAAACCTTTTACACCAATAGCTTTCAGCGCCTTTAGGTACGCTCGCTGCTGCTCAACTACATGGTCACAAACACGAAGAGTTGGCAAGCCAGGATCGGTTGGCCCACCTGTGATACGTCCGTTTTGAACCTGCCACTTATCTTTCCAGTCTTTGATGCCGAATGCTTCAACAAAGTCCTCTTCATCAAAAAGTGGTTGAGATAGATCGCCAAACAACGCTAGCGACTGATATTTCTGTTTGTTGTTCTGGTATTCCTCCAAGACCTCTTGTCTTGGATACTGAAGGTCTCTGCGAAGGTGGGCCTCATTTGCCATATGGTTAAACACTACGTCGGCATAAACCCACACACCAACTTGCTCCAGTTCACGAACCATATGAATAAAATCTTTGGTATCACCCAAGGCATTATCGATAACACGATAATCTTGTGGTTGATAACGCTGCCACCAGCGCTCATCTTGTGCGCTTTTCATTGGTGGCGAAACCAACACAGAGCCATAACCAAGCTCGCGGATTTCTTTTGCTCGTTGGGCAATGTCAGCATACTTCCAATCAAACGCATGTAAGATAACGTTTGCACCGAATGATTGTGTTTCCTGTGAGCCACTCATGTTGTTCTCCTGCTCGTTTCCACTCACGATTACTTGTTTGCATTTTTTTGTGAGTGAATTCAATAATCGAAATTATAAAAGCTATTCATCAGAGGCACTCACCCTTTTAGCACTAACTCAAGGCTGAAATCGAAGGCGTAGCGACTCATCCATTGCACAGCGATAAATCGTTCTGAGTGAATAACGGGCACACGACATACAACCCGAACAGACCAACACAAAACTAAGGCATTGTTTTTATTAACAAAAACTTAAATTTAAAAAGATAGAACATAAGACCTATGTACGCCCTAAAATAGGCCCAAAGGATAAAAATAGCCAAGCCAACCCGTTGAGTAATCAATTGTTAATAAAACGAAACTGGCAGATGGATCACGTTTGGCGCGTTTCAAAAATCCAGTAAATCACCATACCTAGCGTTAAAAGACTAAAGATTTCTGTTTGTATCTGTCCCGAAATGACTTCAAAATGCGAAACTTAGCTTATCTCTATGGGGTATGCTCTACCTTGGAGGATAATAATGAATATCAAAGAATTTTCTGACCTCGTCGGGCTATCTGCTCATACACTTCGATACTATGAAAAAATCGGTTTACTTAAACATGTCCATAGAAACGCGAGTGGACATCGAATGTATAGTTCGAAAGATCTAAACTGGATAAGCTTTGTTAAGCGTTTAAAAGAAACTGCAATGCCACTTGAAGAGATTCTAGAGTATGCCAAATTAAGGGAAGTCGGCTCTCAATCTGTACCACAACGTCAAGCCCTGTTAGAACAACACCAAGAAAACCTCAAACGCCACATTGAGCAACAGAAAAAGCACTTATCGGCTCTAGAAGAAAAAATTGCCTTGTATAAAAGCGGAAAAGTTCGTTGACTTAGAGTTAACTCTAACGATTAAGGTGTGTTTACGTTTATTCACTAGGAACATACCGATGGAACAATCACGCTTTAACAAAGGATTAGAACTACTCTCTCAAATTGATGGCGACGCTGGTCATAATGTCATCGAAACCTTACAAGATATTTGTCCAGATTTAGCTCAGTACACCATTGAGTATCCGTTTGGCGATATTTATGCTCGCCCGGGCTTAGACCTAAAATCGAGAGAAATCGCAACCGTCGCCGCGCTAACGGCAATGGGGAATTGCGCGCCGCAACTAAAAGTGCACTTAAATGCAGCGCTGAATGTAGGCTGTAGCGAGGATGAGATTAAAGAGATCATTTTGCAGATGTCCGTCTACGCAGGTTTTCCCGCGGCATTAAACGGCATGTTTGCATTCAAAGAAGTGCTAGCGGAAAGAGCAGAGTAATAACGACGTTGAAATCAATTTAACCGCAATTAAAAACGGCCCTTGGGGTTCGGGCCGTGATTAAAACAACGAGTGAATTAGCGCTCAGGAGTTTCAAGCAGTTTAACCGCGCAATCTACCGCGTTGTTAATGCCTTGACTGCTCTCCAACTTTCCTGAACTTGCAGGACCAAGGGCACAAGAATACAAAGCCAGCTGCTTATCGAACGGCAGATCCAACTGTTCATAGAGATTTTGTCGGATTCTTGCATGTTGTTCTGGTTCTTGGTTAGCAAGGCTAATCAACGTTTCATAAATAAGCGTTTTCATGTCTTTCCCTTTTCACTTTATTGCACGGGGTGCATATATATTGTATCCATTTGGGAAACACAAATCAGAAGCTAGGTCACAGAACGCGTCGCTAAAAAAGTTTATGTGCGCGGTAAATTGCAATACAAACCTAAAGCCGTTTAGAAAAAGGGCAACTGATAACTCGATAGATCAGCCGATTAACTAGCATTCGCCGCTGTTTGTTTATAATCGTGTCCGATATAAACAAAAACGTCGCTGTATCAGCGACGTTTTATCTCGACTTTAGTTAATCGAACCTGTTTAGTTGAAGTGCACTAGCATTTCAACGTCATCGCCTTGCTCTGGAGCCTGAAGAGCGAAGTGCACGTACCCTGCTTCAGTAACAGGAATCGCAAGGTATTCATTGCTGCCTGCATAGTTGGACGCATACTCGTGCTGCTCTACTGTAGGCCAATGCTCCCTACTCGCGTATAGATCGACATTACCAGTTTGAGAGTGAGCCGTTAGCCATACACGAACCTCTTCTACACCTTCAGGCACATAAACTGCTGCATAACGCTGCTTGTGAACGGTAAGCATTTTGGCTTCACCAGACTCTAGTACCACAGGTGCTAAATCATCTTGCACTTGGGTTGGCGGTGTTTGCGCTTCCACTTCTAACGCAGCCACAAGATTTACTGAGTCATAGCTATCACGTCCAGTTAAGCTGATGTAGTAACGACCCGCTTTAACGTAACCATCTTGCTCTGGTTCAAACACAATCTCTTCATTGCTGCCATCAGCATATTGACTCATTTCGAAATCATAGTAATGCGCGACTTTGTTGTAGCTCATGTAAAGATCCGCATCACCCGCACCCTCAATAGATACATTGAAGTTAACGGTGTTGGCTGGAACATCAACGTAGAACAGTTTTTCGCTGTATGCTTCGCCACTGAGCTGAAGGCTTTGGTTCGCCGTCAATTCAGTCACTTGTGCTTCAGGGCTTGTTGGCTCTGTTGGCTCTTCTGGGTCTGTACCAGGTTGCTCAGGTTCCACTTTTAATGTGTCCAACCAACGTTCAAACTCAGCATCGTATTGTTGACCTAAAGACGTCACCTGCTGTGCCCATTGTTCGAACTGGCCAGAGCGCGACAATGCCAACAAGCTTTCGACGTCTTGTGGATGATTTTCTAACATGAATCGAACAGCTAGATAACCCCAACGATAGATACGATTGGTATCGTGAGAGTACGTGGTATCAAACACAGTGGAAAGGCTCAGTTTACCATCTGCAATCAGCTCAATCGCAGCTTGGTAACCTTGCTTGTAATGCATGTATTCAGCAAAACCTTCTAGCCACCAAACAATATGACCATGAGCCAAGTTATCGCTGAACGAACCGTATTGGTTAAATCGTGCATCTAAATAGTGCGTGTATTCATGTTCTAGGTTCAAGATAGAGAGATCTTCACCATTCGCGTAGCGATAAGCGACGAAACGCGCAGTATTGTCCGCTTTTGAAGGGTCACCTTCTAGGTACTGACCACCGTTGTCCGTTGTATTACCAAATAGGAATGAAGAGTAATCAACGTAACTAGCGTTACTCGCGAATACCGCCACTTCAACACGATCATTCAAATCATCAGCGACAGGTTGATTACCCGTATTCGCAACTCGATGGAAGTCGGCTTCTTTTGCCGCTAGCACTTCACACGCTTTCGCTGCTTGAGCATCGGTCAGATCTTCAGAGCGAATAATGGCAGGTCCCTGACATTCAAAACGATTTGGCATTACACGTGCAGCTAAATCTTGCTTGGCTTGCTCAATATTCAGACCATTTAGGCCTTCTGGTGCGTAGTAGCTCATCATTTCAACGGCAGCAAGCCATAGTTTGTCATGCTCACTACCCAGTGGATAACGCTGCATCACCTGTTGCATTACTGCCAATGCTTTGCGTTTGGTCTCCTGATCTGGGCTCGCGAGCAAACGACCAGTTTCACGTAATGCATTGAAAACGATAAAGCTTGCATCCGTATCTAATGCCCAAGCATTATCAGATGCGAATTTCACCAACGTATCAATATGGTGTGTATTGTTTGCCATGTATCGGTAGAACGCATCGTTCGCCGCATGGCCTGCCATAGAGCGGAACAAGTTGTTTAAACCATCGACCCATTGCGTGTCCTGTGCGGTTTCACGATTAAAGTGCATCAACGCGGCCATCATGCTATCCATGGTCAGCGGCAACTGCTTAACGTTATCAACCATCAAAGTCAGGCTCTTCATTGCACCAACTTGTTCACGACCCTGATCCAAAGCATGAGGGTTGTTTAGGAATAGGTTCGTCGACTGAGCAAAACGCTGACTCAACGCTTGCGAAAACTCAGGTGTACCAGTACCAGCGTTGTAGCGAACGTAGTAGGCCGCTCGAACAAATTCGCCTAAGTTCTCTAGAACACGGGCTTGATCTGCTTCACCACGATAGCGAGCGATTTCTTGATCCAGAGCGACTTGGATACGGCTTAGGCTCGCTTCACTATAGATATCATTCAGCGTTTCTGAAGGTGCTGAAAACCAAGCGTGGTAGCAATCATACTCAGCACCAGAAACGGCAGTAGCCAGATCTCGCGATTGTTGTAAATCAGCAACAGCACACTGATTTTGTGCAAAAGAGAAGCCAGACACACTCGCTAGCATACAAGCAAGCGCCAAACGATGGCGCGGGAAAAAACGGATATGAGACATAACAACACTCATTGATTATTAACATACATTGAGTGGGGATTTATATTCTTTACAGCTCAAACAGTGAAATCAGTGTCATAAAATTTATGAAACCGCTCCCAAAAATAGGTCTTTTACTCTAATTAAATGGGAGCAATCCCACTCCCAAAAAACTCACAATTATCAATAAAAACATTAATTTACCTTTTTCTAAATAACGACTTCATGAGGAAAATTGCCCTTAAACGCCCCTCTTAACTCTTCCAGATAGAGTTCACGAAAATCAAAGGTTCTAAATTAAATTTTGATGCTTGATACCATCTATTTTTATTTGTGACTCATTCCCAATAAGTCATCGAGTGCATATCAAAAGGTTGGCATTAATGGTAAATTCTCCGCCAAATCAAACACATTTACTCCTCGAGTCATTGATGAGTGAATTAAGCAGATATTTGGCTAGGGATAATACATGTCACTTTGGGGATTTTTGGGAACGGGGATTGCCTACTTCATGACAACATTTGCCTTTGTTTTTGGCGGCATTTTTTGGTTATGTGCTGAAGGTAATACATTAAGAGAAACAAAGCGCCAATCATCAATAATGTCCGGGGTTATTGCTTGTACTATTGGAACTTGGGTGCTTGCTTTTGGTGTTTACGTTTACGGTTACTTTTGGGATAACTCTTCTCACTATTATTTTTATTTGCTCGCTCCATGGGGACTTGCCATTTTTGGGGTAAAACTTCGTAACCGCTGGGTTAAGCAATACGCGCGTGTAAAACACGCAAAAGAAGAACAGTGGCAAAAGCGCTGGCGAGAATTATTAGGGGAAGATACTGAAGAGCTTCCACCATATACACATGATTACGAGCTCTACTCGGGCATTTGGCAAGCCAATGAAGCGCTCCAAGAACAGTGTTTTTCAGCCCTTCCTCACGGGAAAGCAGTCTACGAGAGAGTGAAAGCCTTCCAAACGATGGCCTCCCCCGCTGGTGACATAAACAATCAAGTTTTGCTGATTAAACTCGATCAACTAGAGGATGAAATCATTCAAGTTCTTGAGCAACACTCGCAAAAGAAAGTAAGCATTGAAACTGGCGCAGGTACTTTACACAAAGAGTCAAAACGCAATGTTTATCACCATGAGAATGGCCCAACAGAAGAGCAACTGTACGACTCAATCAACCTCCAACATGATTTGGATCGAGAGCTACGCAACATTATCTATGATCGGCTCGGTTACGATGGCGAAGATGAGTACTTTTCCTCCAAGCGCCACTCGAAGAGCTTACCGAGAATGAAACCGCAATCAACTGGATGCTCTGGGGGTTAGTAAGCGACCATTTTGCTGTTGACCCATACCAAACGGCGTTGGATCTCAGCCTAATGAATGCGGAACCAAGATGGGGGCAAAATGAACGGTTTGTAATGATTACGGCTCAATAAACGCAAGTACTAAGTCTAACTTTAATACAACCTATTCTGAGACCACCCTCGCGTTGGTTAACTTAGCCAGTAAGCGGCCAACGCGATCGCGCATTTCACGTCTATCGACAATCATATCTAGCGCACCATGCGCTAGTAAAAATTCACTTCGCTGAAACTCGTCTGGTAGCTTTTCACGTACCGTTTGCTCAATGACCCGTCTTCCCGCAAAGCCAATACTTGCTTTAGGTTCACCAATATTGATGTCTCCTAACATCGCTAAACTCGCCGAGACGCCACCATAAGTTTGGTCCGTCAATACTGAGATATAGGGTAATCTGTGCTCAGATAAGTGGTTTAACGCGGCGCTGGTTTTTGACATTTGCATTAGTGCCACCAAAGACTCTTGCATGCGCGCCCCTCCGCAAGCGGAAAAACATACTAACCCAGATTTTGTATTAATTGCGCTTTCAACTGCTCGGACAAACTTCTCGCCAACCACTGCGCCCATCGAGCCTGCCATGAAAGAGAATTCGAATGCACACGCAACAACAGGCAGCCCCAATAACTTGCCCTCCATCACCACCAACGCATCTTTTTCTCCAGTCGTTTTCTGTGCTAAAGCAATTCGCTCTTTATATCGCTTTAAGTCTTTAAAACCCAAAATATCTTGTGGCTCCAACTCACTTGCCAACTCTTGTTGTGTTCCATAGTCCAGAAAAGAGATCAACCTTTGACGCGCAGCCATTCTCATGTGATATGAGCATTTAGGGCATACTTCCAAATTTTCTTTTAACGCGGCACGATAAAGTATTTGTTCACACTCAGGACACTTTGTCCAAACTCCCTCAGGGATAGACGCTTTGCGCGAACCTATTATATTTTTATTCTCAAATAACCGTTCTAACCAGCTCATAAATTCACCACTATTGATTACGTTCTAGCGCGATATCTCGTTGTTTGTTCGCTTAAACTTGTAAATAAAATTGTATGTAACTTAGTACAGGGATAAAGTGCGATATGCTGGCTTGATAATCCAATAAAGTGGGATAATGAAATGTTTGATAACGTTGACCAAATCTGGTTAAAAAGTTTTCACTGTGTTTATGAGAACAACAGCTTTAAGCGAGCCGCTGAGTGTTTGAATATACCAACATCAAATATCAGCCGACACATTGCCCTGCTTGAAGAAAAGTTAAACATTAGGTTGTTCAATAGAACAACAAGGCGAATGACGCCTACCGAGGCTGGAGAAGAGCTCTATAGCAGCACTCGTCCGTTATTGGAGCAACTCAACGCCGCACTAGAAACGGTAACGCGCCACTCGCACACGGTAACAGGGGAACTGCGAATTCTTATGCCAGACACACCTGTACTGGCAAAAGCTATTGTTTCCTTTTGCAATCAATATCCAGCAATCTCTTTGCATTGTGATACAACACTCGCCCCTAAAGGCGATGCTATCGATGGCTTTGATATAATATTGAGTTTTCACAGAGGTACTTTGTCAGACAGTAACTGGGTGGCGAGAGAGATAAAACGCTGGCCCAGTGCCATTTTAGCCGCGCCTCAACTAATTGAGAAATACGCCACCCCTTACAAAATTACGGATCTAAGTCATGTTCCCTGCATCACGACGCTTACCGCAGTAAATGGTGCACCATGGGTATTCAGAAGCCCTGCTGGGGGCCATATTACTCAAACTGTGCAATCTTCATTCAAAGTAAACAGCGGTCATCTCGCCAGATATGGCGCGTTATCAGGGCTTGGGTACGCAATATTGCCAATTGAGTCATGCCAAAATGAGATCAAAAATGGTGAGCTAGAAATCGTCACTCTAGAGTACGAACCTGAGGATTTAGTGCTTTACGCCTTTTACTCGTCTAGAAAACATGTAGCTAAGAAAATATCTATGTTTGTTGAACATTTAAAGCAAAATGCGAAACTTAACGCTTAGCTAAGCTTTACTCAACTAATTTATCATATTTTGTTTTATCGTCTAGAAAGGACAGACACCGCTAAGCGATTTGAGACTCGATTTTTTCAAATAAAAAAGCCAGCAATTAACATTTACTGGCTTTTTATTAAAGAGGGTCAGTTGGCGTTTAGATTCTAAACGCTCCCACGTGACGATCGAGTGTTCGCGATAGCTCCGCGAGTTGTTGACTTGATGCTTCTAGTTGCTCACTCGCCGTTAGCGCACTTTTCACTGAGTGGCTGACGGTATCCATGTTCATATTAATTTCGTTTGCTACCGTTGATTGCTGTTCTGTTGCGGTTGCTACTTGAGTATTGATATCTGAAATAGTCGTCACTTGTGCAGCTATTGCTTCTAAAGCCTGTCGAGCTAACTCGGTTTCTGCCGTTCCTTCTTCAATAAGAGTCTTACTATTACTCATTGAATTCACCGCACTTTGAGCTTCAGTTTGTAGCTGGTGAATCATATTGTCAATTTCATCGGTAGAATGAGCCGTTTTAGTCGCTAGGTTGCGAACTTCATCAGCAACTACTGCAAAACCTCGGCCGGCATCACCAGCGCGTGCCGCTTCGATAGCCGCATTGAGAGCCAATAGATTGGTTTGCTCCGAAATACCTCTAATCACCTCTAGAATACTACCAATCGACTGAGTATTTTCAGCAAGACTCACGATAATGTTGGAAGTGCTGTTCATCTCGTTTTCAAGATTAGTCATCGCCGTTTTGGTTCTTTCTAGCGTCGTGTAGCCATCTTGCGCTTCATTACTTGCTGCACTCGCAGCATTTGCCGCTCCGGCAGCATTGGAGGCAATTTCATTGACCGTCGCAATCATTTCGTTCATGGATGTGACAACCAGCATGGTTTGCTCGTTCTGCTCTTGCCCTCTTGTGAGCGCTTGTTGAGATTGCCCACGCAAAGCGACAGCTGAACTATTAAGCTCCACACCAGTATTTACAACTTGTGTAATAATCTCATGTACTTTCCCAACAAAAACGTTGAAAGCAGAAGAAATTTGCGCGACTTCGTCATTACCTTTCGCTGGCAAACGAACGGTTAAGTCTCCGTCTCCTTTTGAGATGTCTTGTAGAGCGTCTTTAAGCGCAGAAAGCGGTCTCATCAGTTTATTTAGCAGAAGTGACAGAATCAAAACACACATAACGAAGATCGCCACCATAGAGATCAACTGGTAAGTAATAATTCCATTCGTCGCTTGGCTCACTTCGGTAATAGGAATACCAATATCAAAAGTACCGTATAACTGGCCATCCACATAAATTGGTGCCATGATGTCAAACACCCATACTTTCTGGACATCGGCATACCACTTTGAGTACTGTTGAACACCTCTCGTCGCGCCTTCAACAGTATATTCATCGTTATAGGTTTTGTTCAGCTTGTGCTTATCACTGTGGGCTACTGCCGTTACGTTACGGTCAATTACAACGGCATAACTCACGTCTGAACGTTGTTTCAGCCCCTCAACAAGCGATTGTAAATCTTGCATTGGATTGGCTGAGTTCTCCAAAATATAACTCGCATTTCCCGCTAGAAACTCAGCTTGAACTTGGGATTTGTTTAAGATGATGTCATCGATTTTCTGACTCGAAATTAGGTACGTTGATGCCATACTCGCCACGACAGCAATACCAAACATGGCGCAGACTGCTAATAAGATGATTCTTTTCATTATAATTGTCTCAATACAATTCAATTGATGCTCATTAATCGAGCGCTAAGTCTTTCTTCTCCAAAACCAACCAAACTGCATTTTGGGTCTGTTTGGCAGAGCAAGACATAACTTTATAACTATGTATCTGCTTGGTTCCCGATTACTTTAGACAGAAGGAAAAAAAGTCTTCAAAACGTCACATTTCTACGAGGTTTGGCGAAGGGACGAGTACGCAAAAGGAAACGTTTGCATAGTTAAATTTAACTATGCGACCAAATTGGTATCGAACATTAAAGAAAAGACTTCTAATTAGCGTTTTGACCGTCGGGAGCGCTGTGGTCAGTGCTCCCGTTTTATCATTTAGTATCTCAGGTTCAGATATTAGAGCCACAATTGCAGCGGTTGTAATCCGAGATGCTTGGTGAAGCGAGAATGACTTGGTTTGTAGATATGGCAGCGATGTCGGATCGAGTGATTCTCAATCAAGAATCGGCAGCAAAACATGCAAACCAAGGCATGAAGCCATTACCCATACAAAAAGAAAGGAAAAAAATCTTTACCACAGAGTTTAACTCGTCAGCGATATGTATCCATGCATACCCATGTATAAACCAACTGCACTGATCAAGACGCCCGATAAGTAAGGAGCTCGACGTGCAACATCATTCAAACCGCTCCATTTAGATGTCGCTTTTTGCACGCCCACTGCTGCCACAACGCCAACAGCAACCAGAGTCAAGGCTAAGCCAATACTGAATGACACAACTAAAGTCGCACCAAGAGTCATTGCCTTAAGCTGCAAACAGATAAGCAAAACCGTTACCGCAGCAGGGCATGGAATCAAACCGCCCGTTAATCCAAACAGCAGAATTTGCCCATTCGTCACGTCTCGATTCTCAAAGCGCTTTTGAATGTCTAAAGCGTGAGCGCGCTCGTGAGCATCTTGATATTCCTTATCTTCGCTTTCTAAATGAGAACCAGGACGGAAATGTACATCAAAGTCATGGGTATGATCATGGTGCCCGATGATCAAAGTGACAGAAAGTCCATTAGAGACTTCAATGCAAGACGCCGATTCCAAGTATCCATCACGCTCTATAAAGTGATAAATATCAGCAGGTTGATAACCATCACTCGATACCGAAACCTTGATACCTTCAGCAGTTAAAGGTTTACCGCTGAGTGTTCGCAACTGGAAACGGTGATGGTCCCCTTCCTGTGTAATCGAAAGCGAAACATGCCCATGTCCTGTATCCACAACTTGCGTCGTCCAGTCGCGAGCATGATCCTGAGCTTTGTTCCAAGCTCGCTCATCGCTCCATGTCCGCCAAAACATCCATACGCCGGTTGTCACGATAATGACTCCAGAGATAAGTTGCATCCATGGTTCAGCCGCTTCAGCGGTGAATTTCTGGCTAATATACATCCCACCAACAGCGATTAACCATACAATTGCAGTGTGAGAAAGTGTGGCAGCTAAACCCAGCATCACGGCTTGTTTGACCGTTCCTTTCACCGCGACAATGAACGCCGCCATCATCGTTTTAGAGTGCCCAGGTTCTAAACCATGCAAAGCGCCAAGCAAAATGGCACTGGGAATAAAGAACCACCCATTACCTTGTTGTAGTAACGCGACAAAATCCATTGTTGTTCTCTGTTGTTGATTCTAATTTATCGCAAACTATACTCCCCCCTAGTATTAAATACTACCCCCCAGTATAAATTGAGTGCTACATTATCAGTTAGAATAACTCGGCCCGTAACTTAAAGAAGATAAGACATGTCGCATACAACCAGAGATCAAAAGAAGCTCAACACTCGAGTCAGTAAAATACAGGGTCAGGTGAATGGACTTAAAAAAATGCTGGAAGAAGAGCATGAATGCCAAGATGTGTTGCAGCAGATTGCCGCTATTCGGGGAGCAGTAAATGGTTTGATGCGAGAAGTAATTAAAGGTCACTTACTTGAACACGTCGTACTTGAGGAAGACAAAACTCAACGTGAAAAAGATATGGAAGTCGTATTAAAAGTACTGGACTCTTATATAAAGTAACCCTAATTCGCTAGAGTAAAGTCACTAGGGTTAAACTCGAATAGATCCTTTATAGGTAATCGCTTACTAAGCGGGAAATAACAATTCCATTTCATATTGATTAAGTTGAAAACGGAACCTATATCGGTTCAATTTAAATAGTTTATTTATAAGAACTAAAACGGCCCAAACATAGGGCCGTTCATATTATTAACAATCTCTAAACCATCTGATAAAAATACATGTTGTGACAGGTTTTTACTTTATGGAAGAGTACAAGTAAACCTTTATACCTCTTGTAATTCGACGTGCTTAGCGCTGTAAGATTTTGTAAATGCAACACACCCCAAAAGTACAGCAAGTGGTAACACGGGATCAAAGATTGAACCATGAGATCCGAAGAATAAGTTAAGAATCATGACTAATGAACCACCAATAGCCCAAGCAATTGTTGTTGGAATAGTCCAAATAATGAGTTGTTTCTTAACCTCAGTCACCCCCATTAGTCGATTAACAATATGGAATAGCGAGTCATTAAAGTAGCCAGCAAATAGAGATCCCATCGTAGCTGCCGTCGCTGCGAATAAAAGGTTAACGTCAGGAATATTTACTAAAACTGGGGCAGATATAGAAGCAGCGGTTATCATGGAGACTGTACCAGAGCCCTGAATAATACGAACTAACGTCGCAATAATAAATGGAATCATAACCGCAGAAATAGGAAGCCCTGCAACTTGGTTAGCAATCTCTGCGCCCGCACCCGTTTCACGCAATACGGCACCTAACGCGCCACCAGCTCCTGTTACTAACAAAATGATGCCACAAGTGGAGATTCCTTGTTCCATCTTTTCATTCGCTTCTTCTTTGGTAAGGTTATTACCCAATGTGTAAACCGCTAATAACGTCGCTATTGATAGTGCAATAGTAGGGCTGCCGATAAAAGCGATAAATTGACCAAATGTTGTTGCAGTCAGCCCTTCGAAACCGAAAGTCCCCTCTAATAAACCCATCACTGATTTCGCAAGTATAAGTAAAATAGGGATAATAATTGGAGCGATAGATTTACTTAAAGATGGTAGGTCTTTCGCTTCTTTACTTGCAATGTACTCTTTGTGATCATTAATCAGTTGCTCACTAGACTTCGAGAAATGTTCGGTTGGAATGAATTCAGGAAACTGCTTTTCTAACCATCTTGCATACCAAACAATACCCATGACACAAGGCGCTGCGATCATCAAACCAAAACCTAACATGCTGGCAAGATCGACACCAAAGATACCAGCAACGCCCAAAGGCCCTGGAGTCGGCGGAATAGCGTGATGCGCTACGACCAAGCCGCCCGCCAGAGCAACCGTAAGCGTTAAAATCGAGCGATTGGACGTTTTTGACAAAGACTTCGCTATTGGATAAAGAATGATAAGCGCGCTATCCACAAAGATTGGGATGCTAACAATATAGCCAGTTACAGCAAGAGCGGCCTCTTCTTTCTTTTTTCCTAACCACTTTATAAAATTATAGGCAATACTTTCTCCTGCTCCAGAAGCCTCTAAAATAGCCCCCATCATAACGCCGAGACCGATGACAATCCCTATACCGCCTAATGTTCCACCAAATCCTTTGCTAACGGTCGCAATCGTGTCGTCAACACTTAACCCACCAATAATACCTGCGATACATGCCGCAATTAACATCGCAATTAACACATGTACTTTTGTACGTAACACAAGAAAAACAAGGACTGATACGGCTACTATTAGTCCAATTACTGAGGTTGGTAACATTAGACAATCTCCATATTGTTAACAGAAATAAATTGTTGTAATACATCCTTGAAATTACTGTCTGCTTTAAATCCAAGCTCCAGTTCTTTAGTACAATCAATTTTTTGTGGCCAACTACTCACAATACGATCAATACCCGCATCATGCTCATAGGTAATATAATTAGAAAGTTGTTTACCCGTTAGAGTGTCCATTGTTTGAATCATCTCAGCTGGTGTAGTTTGAATACCAGGTAAATTAAGCGTTCTATAGGACAGATTATTTAACTGCTCATAAGGCATTAGCCCTGCATATTGAATATTGTCCACCACTCTAGACGGGCTCGATATCCAAAGTTTTAGCGTAGGGTCTACAGGACAATTTGATTCTTGAGCATTCAAAGGCTCACGAATAATTCCGCTTACGAAAGAGCTAGCGGCAAGGTTTGGTTTCCCAGGGCGAATACAAATAGTCGGTAAACGTACGGATACAGCTTTAACAAAGCCTTTGCGGGCATAGTCGTTCACCAATAACTCACCTATGGCTTTTTGCGTCCCGTAGGATGACTGAGGATGAAGTGCTGTTATTGGTGTAATCGTTTCCGGAAGATCACCACCAAATACAGCTAAAGATGAAGCAAACGTAAAACGAATATTAGGGTTTACTTTACGGCAACGCTCAAGCAATAACTGTGTGGTCGTCAGATTTACAGCTACGCCTAAATCAAAATCTTGCTCAGCATGGCTCGATACAATTGCCGCTAAATGAAAAATGTGTGTCGTTTCGGCAGTAATAACTTGGTCTATATTTTCTCGCTTTGTCATATCCATGACTAAAGAAACGACTCGGTCATCAATGCCCTCTAAGCGCGACTTTTGAATGTCGACAATAGTAATACTTTCAGCTTTGTTTTCTTTTAGTAGTGATTTGGCAAGTAGGGTTCCGAGAAAACCCGCCCCTCCAGTTATGATAATATTCATAGTCACGACCCTTTGTTTTTGTAATTGGTTTCAAGTTATTTATGGATAGAAATTAAAATTGTTATAGGTATGGTTTAACCCAACTAAGGCCCAGCTGCGTGCTATGCCTTGGGTTGTATTCACAACCGATCCAGCCTTGGTAACCAGAGTCATCCAAAACATTGAATAGGTGTGGGTAATTCAGTTCGCCTTCCGATGGTTCGTGCCTTTCAGGCACAGAAGCAATTTGAATATGGCCTGTGTATGGCGCCACATCGCGAATCAACGTACTCAGATCACCGTCCATAACTTGTGCGTGATAGAGATCGAGCTGCAATTTCACGTTTGGACGAGCCACTTGTTTGATGAGTTCCACCGCTTCACGTTGATGTGCAACAAAGTAGTTCGGTACATCGCGATTGTTGAGTGGCTCAATCATCAGCTCAACACCTTGTTCGGCAAACTTATCCGCTGCATAACGAATGTTTGAGATAAAGGTTTCAATATGCTGATCACGAGTGAAGCGTGAATCAACAATGCCAGACATAGCGTGAACCTTTTTACAGTTCAGTGCCTTGGCGTACATCAGCGCAGTCTCGACGCTCGTTTTAAATTCATCCTCACGCCCCGGAATAGCTGCAAAACCTCGTTCACCTGCATCCCAATCACCTGGAGGCATGTTGAATAACGCTTGCTCAAAACCAAACTGCTGTATCTTGCTTGCTAGTTCTTGCGCTTCGAATGCGTATGGGAAAAGGTATTCCACCGCTTTGAAGCCCGCTTGGTGTGCTTTTTCGAAACGATCTAGAAAAGGAACTTCTGTGAATAACATTGTCAGATTTGCCGCGAATTTAGCCATTACTTACCTCTCCCTTTTAGGTCTTGAATCTCAGTATCCGTTAAGTAGCGGATGTTGCTGTCTTTAAGAATGAACGCTAGCTTCGCTGTCTCTTCTAGCTCTTCTGCGTTATCCACTGCATCTTCAAAGTCCGTACCCGTGATCACTGGACCATGGTTCGCCAGGAGGAAAGCTCGGTAGTCACTTGCCCGCTGCGCAAGTTCTTCAGCAATCTGAGGGTCGCCCGGGCGCAGGTACGGAATCACTGGCAGTTCGCCAATGCGCATTACAAAGTAAGGTGTGAAAGCTTTGATGGCATTCTCGCGATCTAAACCTTCAAGACAAGAAAGCGCCGTCAAGTAAGTAGAATGTAGATGCACAATCGCATTACACTTTGAGTTATTTCGATAAATCGCCAGATGAAAAGCCACTTCTTTTGATGGCTTTTCACCAGAGATATGGTTGCCATCAATATCCACAACCGAAAGCTCTTCAGCAATCAAGCGGCCGAACGAAGAACCAGTCGGCGTTGCCAGAAAGTGTCCATTAGGCAGTTTTAGAGAAAGGTTGCCAGCGCCGCCAGTCGCATAGCCACGTTCAAACATAGAGCGCGCCATAGTGACCATTTGCTCTCGCAGTTGTTGTTCTGTCATCAATTCTTTATTCATCACAACCTCACCTATTCAAAAAACGACTGTGCTTTGGCAAAGAAGTGTTCATCGCCGAAGTTGCCCGATTTCAGAGCCAAAGAAAGCTCGCCTTCAAGTGACTTCACCCAAGGTACACCTGGTGCGATTTGAGGACCGATATGAAAACCTTTTACGGCTAGGCTTTGGGTTACAACCCCTGAGGTTTCCCCACCCGCAACGATGAAATTTTTCACACCGTGCTGCTGAAGTTTGATTGCAAGTTGGCTAAAGAATTGTTCAACCGCGTGGCTTGAAGCATGCGCGCCAAACTCTTGTTGAATCGCTTTTAACGCCGCTGCATCTGCGGTTGCGTAAACCAGTGGTGCGAACTCGCTTTCGATGTTGGTCATGACCCAATCAAACACTTGATTTGAGTAGTCTTCTTCCGTCAGACACGCCTTCACATCAATAGCAAAGTGTGGCGCTTTTTCTTTGTAAACAGCGACCTGTTGGTTGGTCATGACAGAACAAGATCCAGATAACACAACGGTTGGTGCTTTTTTAGGGTTCCCCTCTTGCTTCGCATCACTTTGATCTTCAAGGCTCTCTATCCAGTTCTTAGCAATACCCGCAGCCAAACCAGAACCACCAGTTACCAGTTTTAGAGACTTCGCCGCTTGGCCAAGTGTGACAAGATGCTCTGCATTGAATGCATCAACCACTGCGTAGCGGTTGCCTTGTACTTTTAGCTCTTCAAAGCGCTCAATTACCGCTTTTGGACCTTGTTCAATTATTTGGAAGTTCACCAGGCCAGATTTGCCTTGAGATTGAGCATCCATCATACGAACTAGGCTTGAATCAGTCATTGGTGTCACAGGGTGATTACGCATACCTGAGTTGCTTAGCAAGTCTTGGAATACAAATAGATGGCCGTTGAAAACTGTGCGACCATTCACTGGTAATGATGGGCAGACAATGGTGAACGCTTCACCTAGCTCTGCAAGCAGTGCATCCGTTACAGGACCAATGTTACCTTCTGCTGTGCTGTCAAACGTTGAGCAGTACTTGAAGTAAAACTGCTGACAGCCATTTGCTTGCAGCCACTTAAGCGCCGCTACTGAATCCTCGATTGCCTCATCTACAGGACAAGAGCGAGATTTAAGACTGATCACGACCGCATCTGCGTTTACATCAATCTCTTCTTTTGGAATACCGTTAAGCTGAACTGTGCGCATGCCGTTTTCTACAAGAAAACCTGCGATGTCTGTTGCGCCAGTAAAGTCGTCTGCGATAACGCCTAATAACATCATTTTTTCTCCGTTTTACGTGCGCTTACTTCTGTTTGTTTTCTACACCTGGAAGCTCAATACCATCAAAAATCTTGATAACGGCACTGTCGTCCTCCTGGCCAAAACCAGCATTGCTTGCACTCAAAAACATGTTTAGTGCTGTGCTTGATAGAGGAAGTGGAAATTTGAGATCTTTTGCTGTGTCCGATACGAGGTTTAAATCTTTCACAAAGATGTCGACCATAGATTTAGGGGAGTAATCACCATCAACTACATGCTTCATGCGGTTCTCAAACATCCAAGAGTTACCCGCTGCATTCGTCACCACGTCGTACATCAGGTCAAGAGGAATGTTTGCACGTGCCGCTAATGCCATTGCTTCAGCACCAGCTGCGATATGAACACCTGCTAACAATTGGTGGATAATCTTCACAGTTGCGCCTAGGCCAATCGCTTCACCGATGTTGTAGACTTTAGCTGCCGTTGCGTTGAGTACTGGTTCAAGTGCATCAAATGTGCTTTGCGCTCCCGACGCCATAATAGTCATCTCACCTAATTCTGCTTTTGCAGCACCACCAGATACCGGTGCATCAAGCATCACAAGATTGTGTTCTGCCAATTTCGCTTCAATTTGTTTTGCGTCTTCTGCTGAGATGGTTGCTGAAACCATTACTGGCGTATTCGGCTTAAGCGCTGTAGCAAGACCGGTTTTGAACAAGACCGTGTTAACTTGAGCTGCGTTCACAACAAGAACTAGAACCGAATCAAGCTTATCTGCAAACTCAACTGCATTTGTAGAAACAGCTTTTGCACCGAATGAACCTAACTCTTCAAGCGCTTGAGAATTTAAATCGAAACCATAGACATCGAGGCCTGCACGCACACATGACTTTGCGGCGCCCATTCCCATAGAGCCTAAACCGATAACACCTACAGATTGAACTTCACTCATAAAAACAATGCCTTCTGGTCTATTAAACTTTGTTAATTCTTGTTTGGTTGATGTGATTATATGTGAAGATTAATACTAAGACCTCGCTTTGAATCACATTTTTTCACACAAATTAACAATATCGTGATATATACCTCTTTATGGGCAGAGATAATCCGAGCAGTTAACACAAGCGAAGGCTGTTCTTACAACGTTGAGAACATAATTCACAGATATTCACAACAAATGAAAAGATTGGTAGGATACTGAAAAACAAGAATATAGAAGTGAAACTATGATCCCAGCAGAACGTCAAAGAACCATATTATCCCTGTTATCACATCAAGAAGTGTTAAGCATTTCAGATTTAACCGACCACCTTGGCGTATCACATATGACCATTCGTCGTGATATCGTGAAGCTTGAATCCTCAGGTAAAGTCGTTTCTGTTTCTGGTGGAGTGCAACTCGCTCAAGCTCTACATTCCGAACTTTCCCATGATGCGAAGGTCGAGCAACAAGCGGATGAAAAAATTCAAATTGGTAAGCTGGCGGCTACGTTAATTGGTCAAGACGCTACGATTTACTTGGATGCGGGAACAACCTCTCTAGAAATCGCCCATCAAATAGCAAATCGTAATGATCTTTTAGTGATCACCAATGACTTCTCTATTGCTGCTTTCCTTATGACGCACAGTGAATGTGAGCTTTACCACACTGGGGGAAAAATTGACCGCGAGAACCAATCCACCATTGGAGGAAAAGTCGCAGAGTTCTTGAATGGGCTAAATATTGATATCGCCTTTATTTCGACTTCATCTTGGAGCTTGAAAGGCTTATCAACACCTAATGAAAATAAAGTTCTCGTTAAAAAAGCAATCATCAAGGCGGCACAAACCAATTATCTGATCTCAGACTCAACTAAATACGGTCAGATAGCGAGCTTTCATGCATTAGACATCGAGCAATTGGACGGAATTATTACCGATCGAAACCTATCCGAAGTGGTCACTCAAGAATTAACGGATAAAGGATTACGTGTGTATAAAGAGTAACACTACCTAAACATCTGAGTTAGCGTAACTTTTATACTCGTTAATTTATAGGTGCTTCCAATATACATAGACCGTGCTGTGTACTTTCTGGCAGAAAACACATCCTTTTGTTTTCTAAATTACCAAATTACTGATTACATCTGGGATATGGAAGCTCACTTCACTTTATCGCTGCTCGTCACTTGTCATCAAAAATCAAATTCACCGCAATTGCCATCAAAACTAAGCCTGAGATTGGTAGCAAGACACCCAATGGTGAGCGCTCTATGTAAGGCAAGTTTTCAGCAATCAATAAGCCCCACTCAGGTTCTGGCGGCTTAACGCCAAGTCCGATAAAACTCAGAGAAGTCAGGCTGAGCGTAATGTAAGGCAAACGCAGAAACGCATGACGAATCAATGGCGGCAGCACATAAGGCAACAAGTAGTAACGGAGTACTCGCCACTGACTGGTTCCCCAAATGGGCGCAAGATGCGTGTAAGGCTGCGCTTTGGCTTCCATCAACAAACTTGCACAGTGCGCCGCTAATGGTGCCCATGACACCATAACAATCGCAATCAAGGCACTGTTTGGGTTCATCCCCGTTAGACCAGCAATCAGCAGACCCGCCACAATGTATGGCACACCTTTGGTGATCTCAATTAAGCCTTGGCTATAACGAGTCACGAAGCCGAGCAACAAACCAATCACCAAACTTAGGAACGTTGCGATGATGCCCATTTTGATTGTCGACATCATACCGCCGCCAACGCGAGCAAGCAGATCTCGCCCGACCGCATCGGCACCAAACGGTGCTGCTAAGCTTGGCGATTCAAGGCGGGTAAATTGGATAGTGTAAGGATCGCGCATTAACGCCCATCCCGCACAACCAATCAGCAAGGCAAAGATTGTCGCACTGACAATACGTTTGGTGGTGCTTTGGGTAAAACGGAACGTGCTGTGACTGCTGATCAGCTTGCCACTTGTGACACTGTGCCCGAGTAACCAACGTTGCAATAAGATGCTCGCACTGCTGATCAACATCGAGAACACCAGCAACACCAACAAGCCACCTTGCAGCATCGGCAGATCTTGTGACTTCGCCGCGCCTAAAATTAGTCGTCCGATACCTGGAATGGAGAACACCTGTTCCACAGCAACCGCACCGCCGGTTAAACCAATCACCGTCATTGCGATTTGAGGAATCAAGTTACTAACGGCACGCCACAAGGCAAAGCGTAAGATTTGAAACTGACTGACGTTCGCCGATAACCAAGTGATCACCCAAGGCTCATCTAGTACACGCTTGAGGCTGTCATTGAGCAAGCGCCCGAACAAGCCAGCAGCAGGCAATGCCATTGCCAAACTGGGTAGCCAGAGGTTTTGCACACCTTGCCAACCATAAGGCGGGAACCAGCCCAACCAGATGGAAAACACCATGATCAGCAACGAAGCAATCACGTATTCAGGCAATGAAACCAACACCGAACTGAGCGTGTCATGATGTTTGTCTAAACGATTCTGTTGCCAACGACGCACAGTGTAAAGCACGCTCGCCATGCACATTACAAATGCCATACCTAACGCTGTAAGCATCAGTAATAGCGACGTTTTTGCGGTTTGTTGAACGCTCTCCATGACAGACGCCCCGCTCACCCAAGAGACACCTAAGTCTCCTTGCATGGCAAGCGTCAACCAATCCCACATTCGCTCAGCAGCGCTGCGGTCAAGTTGAAGATCTTCTCGAATAGCTTGCAGAGCTTCTGCCGTCAGCAATTGTTGAGCACCCGCACGGGCACGGAGGATTGATTGGCTTGGGTCGATACCTGCAATATCCGGCATCAAACCCACCAACACAACCACTACCCCGAGCGACAGGAAGCGCGACAAAAAACGCGTAAACCATTCAGGCATACAAGCGCTCCAACGAGAGCGCATGTTGGCAACAGACGACATCGAGTTAGTTCACCTCAGTAAACTGGTCGATCAGGCGACGCTCACGTGGGTCACGTTGTGCGTTCTTCACGCGGTCACTCTCACCTTGGATTACACGCTCGTGAAGCAGTGGAATCACAGCGTATTGTTCAAGGATTTTGCTTTCTGCTTCGATGATCGCTTGTTGGCGTTTCTCACCCAACGGCTGACGATCAGCGTGTTTCAATGCTGCGTCCACTTCTTCAGAGCAGAACTGACCTAGGTTGTAAGAACCTTTACAGCTAAAGTCACTTTGCATGTACGCCACTGGGTCACCAGAATCCAGCACCGTTGCACGTGACAACAAGAACGCATCGAACTTACCTGCTAGAGCATCGTTTTCGATTTGTGCATATTCACGAACGTCTAGTTCAACCACAAAGCCAGCCGCTTCAAGTTGTTGCTTTAGCAGCACCGCTACTTCTGGCAACTCAGCACGGTCGGTAAACGTACCAATGGTGATCTTCTCCCCATTCGCGTGGCGCATTTCCATGGTTTCCATACGAGGGTTCGCGTCACGAATTGGTTGAGCCCATGCCAATGCTGGACCTAACAGACCTTTCGCTGAATCGGCGTGGTTCTCGTAAACCGTTTTGATGATTTGCTCACGGTTAACCGCTTGAGCCGCTGCTTTACGCAAACCGAACTGGCTAAACACATCTGATTTATTGTTTAGGTAAAGCGTGTTGGTACGCGGCATTGCGACTTCGTGCAGCTGTGAAGATTCCATCATCGCGATTTGCGAAACAGGAACGGCTTCCACTACATCCGCCTCACCAGTACGCAGTGCTGCAGCACGAGCAAAACCGTTTGGTACGTATTCAGCAAAGATACTGTCTACTTTTGCTTTTTCACCCCAGTAACCGTCAAAACGCTTCAGTTTTGCGCTGGTTGTCCCGTTGATTTCTGTCAGAACGAATGGGCCCGTACCTGCTTTGATTGGCACAACACGACCGTTTTCTTGATATGCAGCACCAGAAAGGATCGCTAGCTGTGGGCTAGAAAGACGGCTTGGCAACAGTGGATCGTTAAAGGTCGTTTTGATTTCAACAGTGAAGTCGTCCAATGCGCGAACTTGCCATTCGATACCGTCCAAGATGCGTGGTTTAGGTGCGGCATCTAATGCTTTTTGTAGAGAGTTCACAACCGCGTTGGCATCAAGCTCAGAACCATCGTGGAATTTCACGCCTTTACGTACCTTAAATTGCCACGTCATTGGGTCAACTTGTTCCCACTCTGTTGCCAGCATAGGCTCTGCTACCGACTGATCGTTTAGGTTCACTAGCGTTTCTGCCGTGCTCCAACGTGACAGTTTGAACGCGTCATCTGAAAGTGGTGACAAACCTGTGCGTGGTGGTTGCATCATGGCAACGCGAATTTCCGTTGCTTGCGGTGCAGCTGCTTTTTCCGCTTCTGGCTTGCTTTCGCCAGAGTCAAAACAACCGGTCAGCAGTGCGCTTAAAGCCAGCGACAAAGCTAACTTGGGAGTACTAAGGTGCATAAGAAACCTCTCCAATGGTTTTTGTGAATTCATTACTTTTGTGTTGAGCGCTCATCAAGGCTCTCGTGATCAAGTGTGATGGGTTATTTGTCACGTTTTGTGCCGTGCCGTGCTCGACAACGCGTCCTTTGTCTAACACTAGGATTTCATCGCATAGGGTTTGTGCCGCATCGAGGTCATGTGTCACCAAAATCAGGCGCATCTGACGACTCTTTTGAATGCCTGCCAACAAGTCGAGAATCTGTTTACGACTGACGGGGTCTAGGCTGCTGGTTGGCTCATCGGCAACCAACACACAAGGCTCAACAATTAAAGCTCTGGCGATAGCCACACGTTGCGCTTGCCCAACTGATAGTTGCTGCGGGTTACGATCCAGCAATGTGAGATCCAAACCGACATCCGCCAAGACCTTTTCCACCTTCTCGTTAAGTTCTTGCGTTAAACCAATGTTGCTCAAAGGCTCCAGTAAGATCTGGCGAACGGTGTAATAAGGATTCAAGCTCGATTGCGGCTCTTGCGGAATCAATTGAATGTGCTGACACAACTCTTGGCGCTGCTTAGCCGAGCTACGCGATAGCGGATAACCACACACATACACTTCACCAGATGTGGGTTTACGAAGACCGAATAGAAGCTCAATCAAGGTCGATTTACCCGCACCAGAAGGACCAACAATCGCAATGTTCTGTGTATCAATGGCAAGATCCAATTGTTCGAGCGCCTTAAACGGTTTGCCCCCTAACCAACTTGATTTGGAGTAATAGTGAACACTGGCTTGCGCAAAGCGAACTTCCGCCGATTTAGGCTGCATGTGCCCGCTCAAGTTGTGCTTAGTCAAAATAGGCTCCAGAGATGAGGTTAAGGCAGCAGTTGCGCAAGTTGTTGACAGAAAGGATGCGAACTTTGCTGAATGGCTTGCCATGGTGCGCCATAAGCCACCATGGTGTTGTCCGCAATCACCAAGACTTTGTCACACGCCAAAGCCGCAGATAGATCGTGCGTGATCAACAAACCACTGATGTTGCGTTGCTGAACACTGCTGCGGAACAACTCAAGGATCTCCGCTTCGGTGATTGGATCGAGCGCACTGGTGGGCTCATCTGCGATGATCAAGTTGGCACTACCAAGCAACGCAATCGCAATACAAATACGCTGACGCTGACCACCAGATAACTGGCTTGGATGCTGCGCTAATGCTGCTTTTGGATCCGTAAATCCGAGTTGAGACAACAAGGTCGTCACCGTTTCTCGGTTTGCTGAAGACAAGCGTGTTTTGTTGCCTGTCCATGCCAAACACAGTTGTTGCTCGACAGAGGCCAATGGATTCAGTGCTTTAAGTGCATCTTGGAAAATGACCGCGGGGCGCTGCGGTTGACTACGTTGCAGTATGGCAGTTTGTGCGACTTCACTGCTGTTAAGCTGGATACTTCCGTCGACCCAAATATCAGACGGCAAAAAACCTGCGACGGCTTTCGACAACATGGATTTACCAATGCCGGAAGGTCCCATAATGGCAAGAACTTCACCTTGAAACAGCTCAAAAGAAATGTCTTTGAAGAGTGTGCGTTCTGAGTCTGTAAGGCTGAGATTATTAACGGAGAGTATTGGTTGAGAAATCACGGCATAAACTAAATGTAATAATATAACATCACAGATAATATCATGCGGGTTAAAGCAAGGAAACCAGTCGGAAAGGTTATTTCATCACCTTTTTCAGATTTATCAGCAAGGGCAGATGGCTCCACCCTTGTTTTAAGAACATCTAAATTAGGTCGTTTGTGACAGTGTGAATTAAAGACACTTTTGTTTAACTTGACCGAGGTATGGGAACAAGAAGACAAAACGCCCAACGTAGAACAAAGTGAATGCCAGCCACAAACCGTGATTGCCCCAATATTGCACCGCAATAAATTGGGTCACTAAGAACAACACCATGGTTAGAAAGGTAGAGTTACGCACTGGTCGCGTCGTCCCTGTACCGGTAAAGATGCCGTAAAACGTAAGACCAAAACCAGCAACCAACGGGAATGCCAATAACCAAGGGCTCATGTCTAGATACAGCTCAACAAGGTTTGGCAAAGTGGTAAATAACGACACCACTTGATGTTTGAACAGCACCAGCAGCAAGGTCAAGACAACAACGAACGCCGCGGTCCATTGCGTGTTTAGCTTAATCACGTTATCAAGCAATGTAGGATTCTTCTGCCCTACGGCTTTACCTGCGAAGACGCTCGACGCATTCGCCACACCGTCGAACATGTAGCTGACGATAAAGGTCACTTGCATCAAGATTGCGTTCGCAGCGAGCACATCAGAGCCTAGCTGAGAGCCCACACGCGCCATCATGTTGAAGAACACCAATAGACACACTGTTCGAAGCAACAGATCCATATTGGAAGACGCGATAACTTTGAGATCTTTACGCGTCATTTTTGCTGTTTGAATGTAATCAAACAGCGGGAAGCGACAAGTTTTCAGCACCAGTACCGCACCAATAACAAACGTCGAGATTTGCGCGATAAGTGTCGCCACCGCAACACCAGCAATGCCCATATCGAAGTACAACACAAAGACGATATCCAGCACGATGTTCAGCACGTTACCAAACACTTGCGTGAGCAAGGTTTCTTTGGCTTTCGCCTGCCCCATCAGCCAACCAATCACGGTGTAGTTCAGCAGTACAAACGGTGCACCAAAGATCATGATATCGAAGTAAATCTTCGCGTTTTCGGCCACGACTGCATCAGGGGAGATAATCAGCTCTGCCCCCATCCAAATCACGGACTGCAACGCAATGAAAATCAAGCCAAGGCAAAGCGAAAGCACGAAAGGACGAAATAAGCTGCTCGCTTGATCTTCTGGGCTATTTTTACCTAATGCGATTGCACTTTGCCCCGTAGTACTTACGCGGAAAAAGCCAAACAACCAATACAAGGTGTTCATGATGACGGTGCCGATCGCCACACCACCAATCATCTCAGCCACACCGAGTTTACCGATCACCGCGGTGTCCACCGCCCCCAACAATGGTTGGGTAACAGTAGAAACAATGAAAGGAAATGCGATTTTAAAATAGTCTTTATGAGTCAGGGACATCTTAAATTATGAACGGGGTTAATTTTTATAAGGTCGCTATCATATGCGAATGGCGCCCGAACATGAACCAAAGTTCGCCAGCAAGGAATAGCATTGATAATTGATACAACCAGCAAACGTATTCTCATACCAAAGCTTGAAATAGGATAACGACTTATGAGAAAAGCCAAGTTAACTGCATATAAATGAGTTTCTAGTTTGGAAAGATTAGCGTTTGGTGGAGCATGGCAAATCAGAATGTATCTGCCATGTCATAACGGTAGTGATTGGTGAAAAGAGACCGTACAGATGATATTTAATGCTTGTGGGTTTCATCTGACAATGTTTAGGTCGATACCAAGCCTTATGTTCTGTAAAGCACCTTCACAACATGCCAACCGAACTTGGTTTTAACTAAATGCGGCGTTAACACTTCGCCAGAAAAGCACACTTTGTCGAATTGAGGTACCATTTGACCACGGCGGAATTCACCAAGGTCACCACCGCGTTTGCCTGACGGGCAAGTTGAATACTTCTTCGCTAATGTCTGAAACTTTGCGCCTTTTTTCAGTTGCTTGATTATGTCTTCCGCTTGCTCTTTGTGCTTCACAAGAATATGTAATGCGGCTGCTGTATTTGCCATTGTTCTATCTCTCACTATTCTGGTCGCGCAAGTGTACCCAATCCTTTTTAACAGACCAAACATTTCTTAATAATAGCTCAGCGGTAAAGGCCCCAATACACGAGGAATATAAAATCGTCTACATAATGAGTTTAAAATACAAACAAGTTTTGCTCAGTTAATCACTATGTCTCTAAAAGATTGTCTAAAAAGCTCACATTTGTCTCTCCGATGGTTGAAGCCTTCGTCTGATAATATTAGATTAGACACAATTCGGTGGTGTTTATAAGGTTATTTTCATGGCAAAAGTCGTTAGCAAAGCGAATCAATCTCAGGGCATGTTGATGTTTAAGCTCACCCTGCAACAGAGTTTCGCTATCGGTACGCTAAAAGTCCGTGAAATCGTCCCGTACATGCCAACGACAAAGATCCCTTACTCGCATCATCACGTCATTGGAACCGTTACGATACGTAACTTAACAGTACCAGTGATCGATATGTCAGCGGCTGTTGGCTTTCGTCCTATTAGTGAAGAAGAATATAAAAGCTGCTACTTGATCGTGACAGATTGCTTGCGAACCGTGGTTGCGTTTATGGTTCGTAGTATAGAGAAGATCATTGAGTGCGATTGGAAAGCTATTGAAACACCACCTCCGAGCGCTGGAAAAAATATTTTCGTGACTGGAATTACTCGCTACGAGGACAAAACTGTTCAAATGCTGGATGTGGAGCTGCTACTTTCCAAAATTTATCCGCAGTACGAGAATTCAAAGATCCCAATGCTGACAGATATTGAGCGAGAACGCCTAAAAGCACTCAGTATTCTATTGGTGGATGACTCTTCCATCGCTCGTAAACAGCTGTGTGACGCACTCGATAGCATCAATATTGGGTATCAAATCTGTAAAAATGGTTTAGATGCATTGGAACTGATGAAAAGTGACGCTGCGGCTCATCGCCCAATTGATATTCTGGTCAGCGATATTGAAATGCCCGGATTAGACGGTTATGAATTAGCATTTGAAGTTCAGAATAATTCCTCTCTGAACCATTCATACCGCATTTTACATACATCGTTATCGAGCGAAATCTGTGTAGACAGAGCTCACCAAGTTGGCGCGCATGAGGCACTTGAGAAATTCAATGCAGGAGAACTAATCGAAGCGATGCTTCGCGGAGCAAAAGAGCTAGAAGCCAAAGCTATGACTTCTTAACTCTTATTGGACGAGTTGATTTGAGAATATAATGCAGTACTTGTCCTATCCCTGATGCTCACATCCGCTAATTTCTCAGCTCACTTCTTTGGCATCGCGTAACTACGAGAAACGAATTCCGTCTCTTTGACTTGGTGAGCATGATTAATATAAGAAGCTAGGCTGTAAAGTACATTCGCTAATAAGTTCGCGTAACGAAACAAAATAGGTGCGGGCTGCTTCTTACCTGTATGTTCAACGGCAACTAATGCTCGTACCGTTTTTTTCGCTTGGCAACGGCACAAATGCAATTGACTGGCTGCCGGGTGTCCTCCGGGTAGAACAAAGCCTTTGAAGCCACCATCAATGCGTTGCTTGAGCAAAGCATAATCGGCCTTTAACTCTTCAACTTCCGTCTCTGTAATCGCTAATTTTCCGCGAACCGAACCATTTAGATGATAAACATTAGGCTGCATTCTTGTCAGTATATCGCGGCTAAACTCGTCCAACTCCATAGCGAGAACAAGGCCAATACGACTACAAAGTTCATCTGCTGTAATTTCAAAGTCACAAACCGGACTGTCCTCGTAAATAAACGGATAGCAAATCTCGCTCAATTCCTTGCTTACAGGTTTCATGCTTTTGTTCCAATATAAAAAAGGGAGTCAGTATAACCTAACTCCCTTTAAACGTTCATTATGCCAAATGATCGACATTCATATGATCGGTTTACAATCAGGCACTTTCGACTTTCTTGTGACCTTCTTGAAGGTGAACAAAATCTACTAAATCATCACCAGACACTTGATACGCCTGACCAAAACCTTTAACAAATAGCCCCGATTCTGGCTTTAAGTTAAACAAAACGAAATCCTCTAGCTGGCTTAGACCATCAATAATCTCACCAAAACGCTCTTTCATTTGTTCAACAACTTGTTGCCACATCTCTGTGTCTCGCTCAACTACATTTGCTACCGCATCAAAAGTTAAGCGCTTACGAGCAAACAGCTGCTTTGAAGACTCTTCATCTTCGATCATCATCAATGAAACATTTGGATTTTCTAAAAGGTTACGGGCATGACGAGCGATTTTAGAAATGAGAACGAAATAACCTTCCTGGTTTTGGACATAAGGCGCGTAGCTTACATTCGGGCGACCTTCTGCATCGACAGTTGCAAGCTGAAGTGTACGGCGCTCCTGACGAAACTCTTTGATCTCTGGCCCTAAACGACCTTGCAAACGCTCTTGTTTAACTTGTTGATCCATATTGATACCTGACTTTACTAATTAGTATTCGAGTTAAGCCTCGATTATGTTTGTGATTACTTTTTTAATTCGGCTTGTAGGGCGCGAAATGCGGTTACTTGTTCTTCAATCAACTCGCGCTTTTCGTTACGGCCTAAATAAACCTTGAAAATATTGCTTCCGCACTCCGAGAAAAAACCAAAATAGTGACTCTCTCTACCCATAAACGGTTTACTGACTAATGCGACATTTTTAACGTTATCTAATTTAAGGTGGCCGTGCAGTTCACCTTCTCTACCCATTAAATTGTAATAGCCACGCGCCACTTTTCCTTTTGGAAACGGCGCTTTAACTTCAAAGATAGAACCAAAAGAGTGGACGATGGTCGTCACCGGGCCAAAACCAACCAAACTTTCTAGGATGCTTTGCGCTTGCTCTCCTGGTGCAATAGCCACCATTTCCTGAGGTAGAGCCGCAACAACCTCAAACTCGGAAATGCCAAGACGCTCTGCCATCGCAGCTGGCAATAATTGTGGTTCTTGCTCTAGTAATACTTCAACTTGTTGCTTGATTGATTCCATTGTGTCTTCCGTTTTTGTTCAATTTGTTTTCATTAATTATTGGATGCTTTCGGTACGGTTTCGTGCATCTCTGACGTGAGTACCTGAATACAACTTTGAGCCAGTGACACTGCCCAGAAGCTGCCTGCAAGAGTAAGGACTGCGCTACGTTCATGTAGTTGTACTAAGCCTTTCGCTTGCCACACTTTAAATAGAGGCAATAAAAACCCGAACGCGTCCTCTCCCATAAATGATGGAAGTTGATTTGCTTGAACAATGCCACGGTCAAACGCAGATTTGAGTGCAGAAAAAAGTGGTTCTAGAGGGCTTTGCTTCATCATCATCGCGATGGTGCTTTGACCTTCTTTGACCGCTTTAATATAGGTCTCTAGTGTGCGGTGTTGCATCATCCCGTAGCCACCGATATTACCTCCAGCACCACAGCCAATTGGCAATACCTCTGCATAAGTCTTGGCTAAACTATTGTATAAACTACGCTCGCGGTTATCGATTGCCCAATGGTTCACACTCAGTTGCTTCATATGGTGTTTGGCCATAAAGTTCACACCGAGCTCATACATTCCCGCTTTTTCTGGTGTGGTCGCAGGTGGCGGGATTTTTCCCTTTTCTACGAGGTTGAGCATGGGAGCTGACCCACCAACCACTAACTGATACAAGTCCAGTCCGTGTGCGCCAGTCGAGAGGAAATCATTTAAATCTTGCTCTAACACTTCTTTGGTTTGATAAGGTAAGCCATAGAGTAAATCGATAATGACCGGAATTTTGTCTTCTTTGGCGATCTCGCTCACCCGTTTGAGGACATCTTCTCTATCATCTAAACGTTTTGCGCTGCGGCGCACTTGTGTATTAAAACTTTGCACACCAAAAGAGAAACGATTAAACCCACCGTCTAAAGCGCCTTGATACAACTCATCAGAAAAACGATTGATGCGACCTTCTAAGGTGATTTCGCAGTCTGCGGCCAAAGGAAAGTGGTCTCGGATAGCCTGGCCTAACACACGAACCTGTATTGGAGATAAATCCGTTGGCGTTCCGCCCCCGATATATACGGCGTGAAAAATACCATTTTGTGTCCAAGGTAATGCCGCTTTCTCTCTAAGCTCCTGCATTAATGCTTCAAAGTACTCATCAACCAGTGTGCGACTTGCAGCATTTTGAAAGAAGTTACAAAAAGTGCAACGAACGCGACAAAACGGAACATGAATATAAAGACAGCGCTTATTGGTCGCTTTAATTGAGTTAGCCGTAATACTCGAAAAAATCGCCTGTTGTTGAGACGAGGGCACAGGTACGCTCGCTCCCCCGGCATGTGCAGAATGCTTCTTAACAAAAGCAAATCGCAATGGATCAGGACTATCACTGCCCAACACTGATTCATCAAGCTTATCGATATCGACGCTCATATATACTCGCTTAACTCCCATCATGTAAGGGATGGAAGCTGATCTTAAAAATTCTGCAAGAATCATAATTTGAGCGTAATGATAATGCAATTGATAATTGATCTTATTTCCATTGTAAGTAATAATCTGCCCAAGTTTTCATAGTTTCCCGAGATATTCCGTGAACGTACAAAGATATGTCATTGCAGGAGGTGCTTCCCTTGCCATCCATGCCGCACTTCTTTTTGTTTCTCAAGAGACAAAGGTGTTCGCGATGCCGGCTGGAAACCCAGCAAGTTCGGTAAGTCTAAATCTTGTGTCTGCTCCTCCCGCTGTCGAAAAATCTACACCAGAAAATGTAGCGCCACCAAAAGAGCAGCAGCCTCAAGACCAACCTGAACCAGAAAAGAAGATTGTAAAAAAACAGGTCGTCAAGAAAGACGCTGTTAAGAAGAAGGTAGTAGAGAAAAAACCTGAACCGGTTAAACAATCTAAACCTAAAGCGGTCGAGCCCACCAAAACCGTAACAAAGCAAAAGGTTCAGCCCGAAGCGAAACCAAAGAAAAAAACGGAACCAGTGAAGAAAGAGACGGTAGCTCAACAATCCGCACCTGCGAGCCAATCCAAAGGGGCAACGTCTCAGCCTGTCTTGGTCGACAAACCAACGTTTGTGAGTCAACCAACACAACCCCGTTACCCAAGATCTGCACAGAGACGCGGTATTGAGGGTGTAGCCTTGTATGAGATATGGCTAGATGAGAATGGTCACCAGATTAAACAGGTTTTGATTGAGTCTTCCGGCACAGAGTCGCTAGATGCCTCAGCACTTCGTGCGATCAAACAGTGGCAATTTACACCACATATTTCAGGTGGGCTAAAAGTCGCTCACCGAGTACAAGTACCTGTTCGTTTTAAGTTGGATGGATAATGGAACAACTACAAGAATTACAAACTCAATTTGGGCTGATGACATGGCCTTTGATCATTTGCTCAGCTCTAACGGTGATGATCATCGCCGAGCGATTATTCCATGTGTTAATTAGCCTTGGTGTAGGAAAGCGAGCCATTCGCCAAAAGCTCACAGGATTAGACCCAACAAATGGGAGCGAGCTTGAAGCACTTGCTGAAGAGTTGTCGAATAAGCGGCCGCTTCTGTACCGTGGTGTTGCGATGTTGCTTGCTCATCATTCTTTCTCGAAATCTTTAAGAGAGGATGCCGCAGGTATTTGGCTGCAAGAAAAACGCCATCAGCTGCATTCCGGCCTTCGTTTGCTGACGCTGATTGGCGTCATCAGCCCTTTAATTGGCTTGCTTGGTACGGTACTTGGCTTAATTGACATGTTTAAAGGCATCGCGGTTTCAACGGGGAATATCACTCCGAATGATTTGGCTGACGGCCTAGGTCTTGCTATGCGCACCACTGCCGCGGGTCTCATTATCGCACTTCCTGCCATTTCAGGAGCGCAGATCATTGGTTTGTGGGCGGATCGTGTAATCGCCAAGCTTGAGCACACTTTAAACTACGTCAACTTATGGCTTGAAGGTATCTCGTTACAGCATGTCTCGCCAGACCACTCAAAAGTAACACTGCGCTCTTCTGAGAAGATTGAGGCAGCAACTAAATGATTAAAACACCACAAGAAAATAGTCGTAACGGTTTAACCCCCGATTTAACACCGCTGTTAGACATCATTTTTATCGTCATGGTTTTCCTGATGTTAACCGCAGCGGTCAAACTCGATTCATTAGACGTCAATTTACCGAGCACAGAATCTCAGGCTGTTGCAGATGTCGATAAGCAATCCATCACGGTAAATATTCTTAAAGACGAGCCTTACTGGGCTATTAACGGCAAGACATATATCGATTGGGACAACTTTACCCTCGCGCTGTTAGAAGAGAGTAAGTCAAGCGATAAACCGATTGTAATTGGAGCAGAAAAAACCGCGAATATTCAGTCGCTAGTACAACTTCTCGGCTTTTTACAAGAAAACGGAATTCAAGCAACTCAGTTACTCACTGAAGAGCCATCATAAAAATAAGTAAGATAGAGATCCTTTCAAAATGAAGAACACACGCATCACTATTCATGCTGTTGTCACGGCAGCTATTTCCCTACTTGCGAGTAGTCAACTTTTTGCCAATGAAACGCCATCCTCAGAGCGCGTTGTTAGCGCAGGCAGCGCCGTCACTGAACTCTTGCTTGAACTCGACGCTAAAGATAGCTTGGTTGCTATCGACGTCACCAGTCAATTACCAAAAGGAATGGAACTGCCTAAAGTGGGCTACCATCGTCGTCTTTCAGCGGAGGGGTTGCTCGCCTTACGTCCGACAAAAGTCATTGGTTCTGATGAGATGGGGCCGAAAACAACATTGAGCCAATTGAAATCGGCTGGCGTAGATGTAGAAATCGTTAATACTGATGCAAATGTCGAGGGCCTTTATCAACGTATTGATCAAATTGCGAACCTTATGGATCGCAAAGCTCAAGCTGAAAGCTTAAAGCAAGATGTCCAGGCGCAAGTACAAGCACTCAATGCAAACCAACCTGATCAAGCGAAGAAAAAGAAAGTGCTCTTTCTGCTGATCCATGAAGGGCGACCTGCAAATGTTGCGGGCTCACAAACGACACCCGATGCAATTATTCAACTCGCCGGCGGACAAAACCCAGCCGCTACACAACTCTCGTCTTACAAGCCTCTATCCACAGAAGCGATGGTAGAGATGCAGCCTGACGTGATTCTTGTTAGTGGTCGCAGCTATGAAACGTTGGGTGGTGCCGATGCAATTTTAAAAGCAATGCCGCTTCTTGCTGCAACACCCGCTGGAAAGAACAAAGACATCATAACGATTGATGGCCATGCTCTGGTAGGTGGTTTGGGCCTTAAAAGCCTTGCAGAAGCTAAACGCTTGAATGCACTGCTTTACCCATAGAGACATGACATGTTGTTAAGACGCATCCCCCTTTCAACGACGTTATCAGTGCTTAGTGGATTTTTAGCATTTATTGCTATCGCCTCTATTACCGTTGGCCCAATGAACATTAGCTTTGCTGACAGTTTGCGTAGCCTAACGGGAGGCAGTTCTGATCTCGCTCCTCACATTCAGTTGGTCATTAACGAAATCCGATTGCCTCGCACCATTTTGTGTATGTTCATCGGCGCCATTTTGGCAATTTGTGGTGTGGTTATGCAGGGCTTGTTCCGTAACCCATTAGCCGAGCCAGGTATCATTGGTGTGTCTGCTGGCGCTGCTCTTGGTGGTGCATTCGCTATTGTTGTATTTGCTGAATTTAGCCAAAACTATCCGCAACTAATGAACTTAGCGGCTCTGCCTCTTTTTGCTTTCCTTGGCGGTGCACTAACGACTATTCTCGTTTATAAACTCGGCACAAGTAAGTTTGGTACCTCAGTTACAATTATGTTGTTAGCCGGCGTTGCCATCAGTGCGCTCTCGGGTGCTGCGATTGGCTACATGAACTTTATCGCAGATGATCAGATGCTGCGAGATTTGACGCTTTGGTCGATGGGCTCATTAGCTGGTGCAAATTGGTCAGGGATTGCTCTATCTGCTATAACACTCGTCATCCTATTGCTCTGGTTTCAGAAGAAGTCGATGGCGCTGAATGCTCTGTTGTTAGGGGAATCAGAAGCAAGACACTTAGGAGTTCCGGTTCAAAAACTCAAACGTCAGCTTATTTTACTTTCTGCACTGGGTGTTGGTATTACGGTGAGCATCAGTGGTGCAATTGGCTTTATTGGGCTCGTGATTCCTCACTTAGGGCGCATGCTCGCTGGGCCTGACCATCGAACGCTATTACCAATATCTGCCTTAATGGGAGCACTGCTTCTTACTGCCGCAGATATGTTTGCTCGTGTTGCCGTGGCACCAGCTGAATTACCAGTTGGAATCGTGACCGCATTAATTGGCGCGCCCTTTTTCATCTACTTATTGTTCCAGCAAAAAGGGAAGATTTTGTAATGAACCAGATCGTTTTATCGGGGAAAAACATTTCGATGACGTATGGCAACCGTGTGGTGCTCGATGACATCAACATTGATATCCGAGCTGGTGAAGTGACCGCCCTACTCGGCCCCAATGGCGCAGGTAAAAGTACTTTGCTCAAGCTTCTATGCGGTGAGATCTCTTCGAATCATCACATCACCTACTTCGGTAAACAAAAGCATGATTGGGAGCCTGAAAAAAGCGCCAAACATATTGCAATGCTCCCGCAGCACAGCACCTTAACCTTCCCATTTCTAGCCAGAGAAGTAGTAGAGCTGGGGGCAATACCGCTATCACTATCCAATAAAGAAACCACTAAACTGGCTTTACATTACATGGAACAAACCGACGTATTGCATTTAGCAGAAAGCCTGTACCCGTCTTTATCTGGTGGAGAAAAGCAACGACTGCATCTAGCACGAGTGATGACACAACTACATCAATCTGGCGAAAAACGAATCTTAATGCTTGATGAACCTACCTCAGCGTTGGATCTCGCCCATCAACACAACACGTTAAAAATTGCTCGTGAAACGGCAAAAGCACAGAACGCTGCGGTGGTTGTGGTGTTACATGACTTGAATCTAGCCTCTCAGTACGCAGACCGCCTTGTACTCTTGCATAACGGGAAACTAGTTTGTGATGACACGCCATGGAATGCACTAACGTCAGAGCTCATTGAGCAAGTTTATGGCTATCGCTCTATTGTGACAAAACATCCGACGCTAGACTTCCCTCAAGTGCATGCCGCAGCATAAAGCGTATCTCCTCTAAGCCGTCTCGAAAACACTTTGATACGACAAAGGCCCGCAATATGAGAGTTGCGGGCCTTTGCTTTTATATTGGCAGAATTTGGGGCTTTAAAGGCTATTACTTGCTCATTTGGATCAATGATCGACCAATCAACCACTCAAGCTCTTTGTCACCACCCGCACCAAACTGGCTTTCAACCATTTTGTATAAGCGATCAATACCATTAGCAGCAAATTCTTGCGCATTTTCAGCGGTGACAATGTGATGGAATAGCAGTCGTAAAATCGCGAGAAACTCAGCATCTTCCAGCGCTTTAATCCAACTTTGTGAAAATGCATTTAATCCTTTATCAAACTCTAAGTGTTCAATAAACATTTTAAAGATACGGCCATCCAGTGCGGCGGTGAAGTCCGTTTTCTTAGGGAAGTGATGGCTAATACCGGTACGCGATATACCTGTCTGCTGGCTTAGCGTCGTGTACGACATTTTGTCGTAACCTAATCTGAGTAGCTGATCAATAACGGCATCCATGATCTTTTGGATAGTGATTTCGGTATCTTCTTTACTACGCTTTGGCATATTTTAAGCTCTTCTCTTTGTAAATCCATCTAACTCACTATTAAATGAGGCCAGAATGAAATCATTCTTAGCATTATACCCGGCTCGCCGATGCGGTTCGATTAGCGAAAACCTAGAAATCAGGTTGCTAAGCGCTGCACTTGAAAGCGCTTTGGGTATATGTATTGCGACTATTTAATATCATGTCGAGTTCCAAACCATAACGTCTTTACACTGCGTAATGTGTAATTTTCAGTTATGTTTTTGTCAATACATGCTACTCAAAATAAGGCGAAAAGTTAGTCTCATCAAAACCTTGCGCCAATTATTCATCGAAACTATTCAAAGACCAAGAATGATAATTATTAAAAATAATCAATCAAGAAATAGTCTTATAAATTAACCATTAGTTCAACTGGACTGAGCAAAATCTCGTCACTATGTTCGTTAATTGATTTTAAATGTTGATATATATCACATTAACGTTCTTGATGATTTAGTAATCCAATCTTTAACCCTTACTTAACAAGTGCCTATTCTGTTCCTTTTTTACGCAAAAGTCGTCATTTTTGTAGATACAGATCAAATACCTGATAGAATACCCTTAGTATTTACAAGAGGATTCGTTATGAGTGTCGAATTAGAAAAAAACCAAGTATGTGAGGCCTGCGGCTGTGCTGGCGAGATAGGCTTTATCATCAAAGAAGGTGACGAAGTTGCCGACGTAACGGTTTTCGCACAGACAAAAACAGAGCTAGAGTCTGAACTACAAAAATACATCGAGCTCGCTAAATCAGTATGTGCTGATGTTGAATACAATGTTTCAGAAATAACCGAAGAATCGAACCAAGCGACGGCTCGATTCAAATTTGAAGTAAGTGCTGAAAAACTTATCTTTGAATTAAAAACTCGCTCACTCGCGCGTTAATGAAAAAAGCGAGCATGATGCTCGCTTTTTATTTTTCCAATCTCTTAATCTTAAACCGCTCTAAATGAAACAGACAACTTCGGCGCGTTTATTTATCTTTTTTGAACACGACCCACTTTAACGAGCCATTGGTTTCAAAATCGTTCTCAGCGGTACACATCAGTAATACGCCTTCAACATTAATCACGGCCCCTGTGGTGTAGGCTTTATCATCGTAGTAACAGATACGCTGACCTACCTTACCGTCAGCAACTATTAGCGCTTTGTTTTCTGGTGTACTGTATGATTTAGCAAAAACGGAACCCGACAGCAGTACTGCAAAAACACCAGCGGTAAAAATAGATACACTTTTTAACTTCATGAAAATCTCCCTCAAACCTCAATAATACTAACAAGGACCCTTGTGAAGTTCTTGGAAGAATCTCATATTATTCAAATATCTACTGATATTTTTCTCACCTCTACACTTGGGTCTGCTTCACATTCAATCATTTAATTTATCTCATTTTAGTAAGCTTGAAGTTACTTAGCGCAGTAAAGAAGCGCACACTTTTAGCGTGCATCTCTAATTTGAATATTTAAGTTATGAATCAAAAACTGTAAGCAAAAAATGCATAATAGGTTTATTTAAGTATAAGATAAGCACCTGTTGATCTCGGTATTTAACTAAATCTTTGACTATGCGTTTTGTTTCCCTATGCCTTACTTCAATCCTGCTCTGCTCGTCTCCTTTGGCATATGAGCTAGATTACTATTCTAAGTTTGGTCACATCGATAATTACGGCAATCTTGACCTTAGAAACAAGCCTTACACCCAACTACCCTCTGGCCTAGTGGTAAAGGGCAACTTAAACATCTCACAAACCCCTATCAAAACCTTGCCTAAAGGGCTTGATGTTGAAGGCAGTCTGGAAGCAACTAACAGCGCACTCAAAGTTATTCGCTCAGGAACAAAGATAAAAGGCTATGCAAACCTACTAGGTAGTAAGATCGAAAACTGGCCTAAAGGCATCAAACTAGGCGGTTACCTAAATCTGACAGATACACCGCTAAAAGCGCTTCCAGTTAAACTTCGAGTAAAAGGTGATCTAAGTGTTATTCGCACTCCCATTTCTGATCTTCCTGAAGGATTAGTGGTTGATGGTAATCTCTATATTGGAGGATCAGCGCTGAAAGTATTTCCAGACACAATGACGGTGAAAGGGAATATCTATTTAGGTGGTAACAGGATCACAAAATGGCCCAGCAATTTAACCCTTGGTGGTGCCGTCGCACCTTAAAGAGCAGATAAACAAAAGCCCCGGCAGACCGAGGCTTTAAGGCATTCTGAATCAACGAGTTCAGTGACGAAGATTACTCTTGGTTATTCACAGGATTAGCATAGCTCGCCACCAAATAAGGTCTTGCGCCTTCAGGTAGCTGATCCAACTTATCCGCGAGATGACGCTTAACCGCTTCCGTAATGATGCTCGAATCTTCATGCCCAGCAGCTAACAAGTTGATTGGGTACAACTTGTAGTTGTTGTGAATTTGGCGGTCGATTTCACCAGCAAGAGATTCCGGCGTTTCAAACTCTTGCTCAATCACATCACCAAACGCAACATGTACACGGCCTTTATAGCCAACGATACCTTGAATGATGCTTTCGATATCTTCAAATTCGCCTTTTTCATAGCGGCCATTTTCTGCTTTTTCGTACAGCTCTTTTGCTTTGGCAATGTCACATGGATCATTTTCATAGGCAATCGAGACAGGAACGATTTTCAGAGAACGCGTGTACTCACCAAAGCTGATCTTTTGTTTACGACCTTCAACATGGAACATTTTTAAAATCGCAGGATCAGTAAAGTCGTTTCCATCTTTAGCACGGCCTTCCTTTTGGGCAATCCAAATTGAATTGCCAGTATCAAGCGAATGTTTGATATAGCTTGACAGTTGTCCCAATGCTTTCATCATTTCTCTAGGCGCTTTAGCAGAGCGCTTAACGATGAAGCTCTTATTGAGTCGCATCAATTCTGTCGCACATGGCTTCTTCAGCAGGTTATCGCCAATCGCTATACGAACTGTACGGTGCCCACTTTGGTACAAGCCATAGTTTACGAGCGCAGGGTCCATCGCAATATCACGGTGGTTAGAAACGAATAGGTATGACGTGTTTTTATCCAGCTTATCCAAACCAGAAAAAGTGACGCCATCCGTTGTCTTATTCAATGTATCTTTCAGATACTTCTTCACTTCAATCTGAATTGCTTCGACAGAATCAAGCTTGCTCCACTTGGCTTTCAGGTAGATGCGCAGGATCGGGCTCATTAGCGTTTTGAACCACGCTGCTTTATTAGCAAAGCGATGTTCTAGGATAGCAGTGATAAATTCATCATCTTGGATTAGACGATCCAGCGCTGCTGGAATTTCTTCGTCGTTGTAAGGACGAATTTCAATATAAGGATCGATATTGGCTGTCATTGTTCATTACATATCAAAAAAAGCTGGCACATTTTACGCATAGTTTTGCTGACAAGCAGCATTTCAACCCATACTTTTAACATGGTCATACCAGTTAAGCCACCATTTATCATGCTAAAAAATTCTCTCAGCAGGTTGGAATCGTATGGGTTTAACGTTACCCTTAGCGCCAAAAAACACTGGTACTCATAATGAACTACGCAATTGAATTTCACGACGCTAAATACCCCTTTCTTGATGTAGCTGCGCGTAAAAAAGCACTGAAGCACAGTCTACTATCTGTCATCGAAGGGTTAGCCGTCATTAAATTGGGTAAGCAGGAGTATGCCATTGAACCAGGCCAATATTTTTGGATTCCTCAAGGATGTTTGAGCTCCCTCACCTTTTTACCTAATTCTCGTGTATATCGTTGTGATTTTTCTGTGCGTTTAAATGACGACTTCTCACAACAGGCGGGCTTTGTGAAGCCTTCACCGCTACTAAAAGCGCTCGTCGAGAAGCTAGCAACAACTGCCGAACGCTCGGATCTGCAAACCGATCTACTGACAGTAGTAAGACATGAAGTATTGACGCTGTCTCCTAAACTAGCGCACTCAACGTTAACGAGAACCATCAATCAATGGACTCCTGGCTGTGACATGAATATTTCTAAAGAGCTTTGCTTGGTACTAACACTACGTGAAGCAAGAAAAATGAAACTGTCGGGGAAGAAGGAAGAGCAAATTGTTGACTCTCTTTTTGCTGGTAACACCGAAGAATATGAACAGCTTTGCTTTTTAGTCTTTGGAGAAGCGCTATAACTTGCTCTTCAACAAGCTACGTCTTCAGCATTACGGACACAGAAAGTAGATTAAAACAAAAAGGGCGTACATTGATAATGTACGCCCTTTTTTCATTTGCTTGAGATGTCTAGAAAGGTACTTCTATCTGCATCATCCAGTCAGCGTCATAATATTCGTGCCAACGATAATCAAACCGCATTCTTGGCTGTCCGTCTGATTTATCACCAAAACCAACGCTGAACATCAACCCGTGACTACGAAGCCACTCTTCTGTATCCATTTTACTCTCTTCGTCTCGGAGCTCTTCCGGCATCCAAAAACCAAGACCAAAGTAATTCTTTTCTAAGTTTTGAGTTAGAAGTGGGGTCTCTTCCGGCTTAATCGCCCACTCCTCCCAATAGTTTTCTGTTGGTCCTTCAAGCTTCGCTTCCGCTGCATACCAAATCAACGCTTCAGTACTTAACACACCGATGGAATCTAAAATTTCTTCACAGATTGGAAGAGTGTTATCTTCAAACACCACGGAACGATCAGAAAAATAGTTACACGCGGAATGAGCTTGTGTCACCACAAGCAGCGCACATGCACTAAATAAAACGACTCTGACCATGAAAATCTGACCTCTCAGTTCCCAGACAATGTTTCTCTGTATAAGCCTTTACTAAGTAATAAATCACGTACGGAAGGTGTTGTATAGGCACCGATCTCTTCACCCTCGGCCAATGCTTTGCGAATATCTGTGCTTCTGACTTTTACTTTTTCAGGACATGCCATAACAGTCCAACGTTCCGTAATCTCTTCAGCTCTACTAAATTTAGCAAATTTGAAGAAATTATCAGGACCAATGACAAAAGTTATATCGGCAGTTGGGTAGATTTCTTGAATTTTTTCTAACAACGCATAGGTCGTCACACTTTGTCCAGGTTGGTATAAAGCTTGCTCTGCATCAGAACGCTGAACATTAGAAAGCCCCATATCCTTGATGAACGCGTCAACCATTTTGCACCGAGTTGGGTAATCAAGCATGTTCTTGCCCCAAGCGTGTGCAATGCTTGGCTCAAGTAGCACAAGATCAAAGTGGCTCAAAGACTCAATAACACTTTTATGCCCTAAACTAGGTGGGTTAAATGCACTACCAAAAATGGCGATTTTTTTCATATCCGGTGATTACCTGGTTGAAGAGAGTTTTCTAATCTGATGATTTCGGTATGATACTACTAATCTTTACAGCTTTTGACCCTAAAGTCGCGTTTAATGAGCCTCAACTGTATGGTTTATCACCATTTGAGCAAATGTGCTTTAGAGTCTGAAATATTTGCAGGAAAAGGAACCCTAAATGGAACAATCCATCCGTGACGAAATGCGCGTACTCCCTTCAATTGATCCGCATTTTGAAATTGAACGCCGTGTCGCTTTTATTAAGCGTAAATTGCAAGAAGCGGGCTGTAAGTCTCTTGTTCTTGGCATCAGCGGTGGCGTTGACTCAACGACATGTGGTCGTTTAGCTCAGTTGGCTGTAGACCAACTAAACGAAGAAGCGGGCAACAATAGCTACCAATTTATCGCAGTTCGCCTGCCTTACGGGGAGCAAAAAGATGAAGATGAGGCTCAGCTCGCTCTGTCTTTTATCCAGCCAACCCATTCTGTATCGGTGAACATCAAAGCAGGTGTTGACGGGCTTCATTCGGCTTCTCACGTTGCATTAGAAGGCACAGATCTTCTACCAACTGATGCAGCAAAAGTCGACTTCGTAAAAGGCAATGTAAAAGCGCGGGCTCGCATGGTTGCTCAATACGAGATCGCGGGCTACGTAGGCGGCCTTGTTCTTGGTACTGATCACTCAGCAGAAAACATCACTGGTTTCTACACTAAATTTGGTGATGGCGCTTGTGACATGGCACCATTGTTCGGATTAAGTAAGCGCCAAGTTCGTGAAGTAGCTGCTACATTGGGTGCACCTGAGCAACTAGTGAAGAAAGTGCCAACAGCAGACTTAGAAGAGCTTGCTCCACAAAAAGCAGATGAAGATGCGCTAAGCCTAACTTACGAGCAAATCGACGACTTCTTAGAGGGCAAACCTGTTCCACAGCAAGTGAGTGACCGTCTGGTAGCGATTTACAAAGCAACGCAGCACAAACGCCAGCCAATCCCGACGATTTACGACTAAGCGATATTTTCAGCTCTCTTTAAAACTCAAAACGCTGCTAAAAATAGCAGCGTTTTTTTGTCTAGGAACAGTTTTTGTCGAAGGACAAAATTGCTCTCGCCTAGTTGGTTACTGTTACGTCCGTCTCTGGCACAGCACAACACGCCAATACGGTTCCCATTGCACGTTCCTCATCTGTCAACGCAGGCACGTCCGGATGATGTACTTGACCCGACGTAAGCTGAACCTTACACGCGCCGCATAAGCCAGCACGACAGCTATTGCTAACAACCTTCCCTACGTCTTCAAGCTGATCTAACAACGTTTTCTGATTATTCCCTACAACTTTCGTCCCATTGAAATCGATCGCTATGCTCTTCTCTGGTCTTGAAGTGACTGAAGATACGCCAAACGCTTCTTGATGGTAGTTTTCTTCTGGCAGCCCTTTTCTTAGCAGGAGATTTTTCGCTTTCTCCATAAAACCATCAGGACCACACACAAACACTTGGCGCTGTTCAACATCTTTGATTTGCTTAATGTGTGACAAACTTAAACGCCCTTTCAAACCAAACCAATCAACAGCAGGTTGCGTTAAACAGACTTTTACTTCTAGCCCTGGGTGCTCACGCTTTAACTGCTCCAACTCTGAGCGACAAGGAATATCATTCTCGGTGCGACATTGATGGTAGAAAACCACATTATCCAACTGATTGTGATCCGCTAAGTAACGCACCATTGATAACATTGGTGTTACTCCGCTACCCGCAGAGAGTAACAGCAGAGGCTGCGCTTCATGCGTTTTAAGGTGGAACTGACCGTCAGGTTGTTCTGCCTCTAAAACATCACCGACTTGTAAGTTGTCTAAGAGTGAGTTAGAGACTCTTCCACCCGCGATACGCTTTACAGAAATAGCATAACGACCCGGGCGAGAAGGACTGGATGATAAGGTATAGCGTCGACCCACTTTCTTACCATCAATATTCACCTCTATTGGCAGGTGTTGTCCTGGCAAGTAATTAGGCAACGAGCCTTTGTTTGGCTCTAACCATAAGGTCACAAAGTCTTGGGCAATTTCTTCACGCTCAACACATGTAAGCTTCATGCGCACTGGCGAGTTATCTGCGTAAAACTCCGGCTCTTTGTACTCCAATACTTCAACTTTATCGCCTTGACGAATAATGCCTTCATTTCGCGCGACAAGATTCTGGCCAAAGAACACACCACCGACATCGTTTGCACGGAACTGTTGCAAGGTTTTGAGCGGCTCTTTGCTCTCACGGAATGTGCCTCTTTGGGTATTCACCGTAGTCAGGATACAGCGCTCGCAAGGTTTGAGAGACTCAAACTCTACCTCACCGATTCGTATGCGCTTCCATGAATCTTCTTCAAATGGTTTAGTATCAGAGACAACTAAGTTAGTACGAAACTGATCCATTGAGTGTAGTTCTGAACTTCTTCGGTTCAGCTCATCAAGTGAAGCTTGGCTGATCACTAAAACCGGATAACCATCAGCAAAACTGACGTTTTGACCTAGCTTTTCACGGACACGATTCGATTGCTCACCACTAAACAACAACTCAACGCGCTGCCCCAAAACACGACTAAACCAGTCATCTGCATCATCTGTCGTGGTATAGGCAGTAAATGTATCTTTCCAAACCGTTGCAGGTGTCTCCTGCATTTTGAAATCTTGGTAACGGATTTTAAGTGGCTCCATACCCAAACTACTAAACACCACTCCATCGGACAATAGGGCAGACTTAATGGTTACCATTTGCGGATACTTTCGCGCAGTGATCATCGAGCCATCAGCTTTCGCAATCATAAAGCGACGATCGAAGCTCAATCCTTGCTTCTCAACCCATACGGACGACAGCGATAATCCGCCAACTGACTTAACCGGAAAAACATTAATTTGGGATAAAACGGGTTGCGACATGGCCTTCTTCCTACGGGTGTTTTTTATTTGTTGCGGTATTGTATACTCAAATCACATTAAGTTGCAGAGTCTACTGCCTCTTCATCCATCGCAACTTTCTCGAAACCATATTCTTATAAATTTGGTTTTAGTGACAAGTATTTACTACACTCAATATTCGCGTTTTTTAACACCGTTTTGACCAAATACCGTTTGATAAAGTGTGATACGACACACATAATTCACCCAAGTTATCACTACTCCCATTTATCGATTTGGAGCTTAATTATGGATACAAGAAAACTGGTTCTGATTTTGTTATGTATCTTTCTTCCGCCTGTCGCGGTGTTTATGGAGAAAGGTCTAAATAAAGACTTTTTGATTAATCTAATATTGACGTGTTTCTTCTTTCTACCAGGTACGATCCACGCGCTTTGGTTAACAATGAAGTAACCACTTACACTCTCACTCTTTATAAAATTGAAAAATGGGATGAAATATGAGGGCAATTCCTCTATCATCCTGTCGCCTAAGCGCAAGCGTTTGCTCAAAAGCAAATACGGCGCTTAGGCTCCAATCAGACAACTTTTCAATGGTGGGAGCAATTAATGACAACACTGACTATCACTCGTCCTGACGACTGGCACGTTCACTTACGCGATGGGGAAGTTCTTAAAGACACCGTTCGCGACATCAGCCGCTACAATGGCCGTGCGCTGATTATGCCAAATACCGTCCCACCTGTTACTACAACTGAGCTCGCCCTAGCCTACCGTGACCGAATTATTAAAGAGCAACATGGCGAACAGTTTGAGCCTTTAATGGCGCTTTACCTTACAGATAACACGACACCAGACGAAATACGTAAGGCTAAAGCCACCGGAAACATTGTTGCTGCCAAGCTTTATCCTGCAGGCGCTACCACAAACTCAGATTCCGGTGTGACCAATGCGAAGAACATTTATCACGTTTTAGAAGCGATGGAAGAAGTCGGAATGTTACTTCTGGTTCATGGCGAAGTAACACATCACGATGTTGATATCTTCGACCGAGAGAAAGAATTCCTTGATACTGTCCTCGCTCCTATCGTCAATGACTTCCCTAATCTTAAAATCGTTCTAGAACATATCACCACCGCCGACGCAGCAAACTTCGTTAACAACGCCTCAGACAACGTAGCGGCTACCATCACTGCCCACCACCTTCTTTTCAACCGTAACCACATGCTTGTGGGTGGTATTAAACCTCATTTCTACTGTTTGCCAATTCTTAAGCGCGGAACCCACCAGCAAGCGCTGATCGAAGCAGCAACTAGTGGTAGCAAGAAGTTTTTCCTAGGTACAGACTCAGCGCCACATGCGAAAGGGGCAAAAGAATCGGCTTGCGGTTGTGCTGGTTCTTACACTGCACACGCAGCGCTAGAGCTTTATGCAGAAGTCTTCGAAAAAGAAGACAAGTTGGAAAACTTGGAAGCTTTCGCAAGCTTCAACGGTCCTGATTTTTACGGCATTGCACGTAACACAGATACGGTAACGTTAGAAAAATCCGCTTGGGATGTGCCAGAAACGATGCCATTTGGCAATGATATCGTTGTGCCTATTCGAGCAAATGAACAGATCGAGTGGAAAGTGAAGTAAGTACTTTACTGACATTTCACCTATAAAACAGGGTCATGCTTTTTGTAAAAAGAAGTCATGACCCTTGTTATTATCGTCTCATGTTTTAGATGTGATTATTGACCACGAAGCTTTTCAACCATCGTCCATACCGCAACCACAACCAACCCCGCCACAAAGCCGATAATACCGTTCAATAAAATAGGCAAAATGGCTGTAGCAACCGAATGACCACTAAAGTTCATAATAATCGGCTCTACAAAGTGATGAATGGCTGGCACGTTGTGCACCACAATTCCTCCACCCACCAAAAACATCGCAGCAGTTCCTACAATGGTTAACAACTTCATCAACTTTGGTGCAAAAGCGACCAAGGCCCCTCCGACTTTCGCCACCCAACCTTTACCGTTTGAGCGACTTTCAAGGTAAAGGCCTAAATCATCTAGCTTCACAATCCCAGCGACTAGTCCATAAACTCCAACCGTCATAATCACTGCAATTAAACTGACAACTAAAATTTGCGTAACAAGACTGGCTCCTGTCACGGTACCTAACGCAATCACGATGATTTCTGCTGAAAGGATAAAGTCTGTCCGAATCGCACCAGAAACTTTACGCTTTTCATACTCTTCTATCGACTCGCCAGTATTAACTAGCTCATCTTCTTCTTCGTGCGGATGCGAGTGAGGAAACACTTTCTCAAGTACTTTCTCTGCCCCTTCAAAGCAGAGAAATAAGCCGCCAATTAGCAATAATGGCATGATAAGCCATGGAATAATCGCGCTAATAAGCAAAGCTGAAGGAACTAAAATCAATTTATTTTTGAATGAGCCCTTTGCAACCGCCCAAACCACTGGAATCTCTCGCTCAGATGCAACACCAGACACTTGTTGAGCGTTTAACGCTAGATCATCTCCCAATACACCTGCGGTTTTCTTTGCCGCCATTTTTGACATTAAGGCGACATCATCAAGCACCGTGGCAATATCATCCAACAGTGTGAGTAAACTTGCTCCAGCCATTTTTTGTCTCTTATATGAAATTGAGTAAGTAACAAAATGTAACACCAATGAATCACTCATCAAAGTGATGATTTTGCAAAGAGTACCACCCCAAATGGTGTTTTATATTGCCGTAAAGATAAGACAGGTCTAGTCTTGTGATACCTTTCAGCAGTCAAAAGAAAAAGTATAGATGAAAAGTGGATACATTTACCCGATCGGTACTCCTGGCCAACCTTGGACCGAAGAAGAACGTAAAGCTTGGTTAGCAACGCAAGAAGTAAAACGTAGCTACCAAGATGAAGTCGTCAGTAAAATCGATGCCCTACGCGGGCATTTTGATGTTGAACAATATGGTGCGCTCTCATACAACGAGGCACGCTTCCCTCTGTTTTGTATCAAAACACGCAATTGGGATTCAACTAAACCTGTTGTGTTGGTCACAGGCGGCGTGCACGGTTACGAAACCAGCGGTGTACATGGCGCATTAAAGTTTGTAGAAACGGAAGCAGAGCGCTATGCAGAGCATTTCAATATTGTCGTTGCCCCCTGCGTAAGCCCTTGGGGTTACGAGGTGATCAACCGCTGGAATCCAAACGCGATTGATCCAAACCGCTCTTTCTATAAGGATAGTCCTGTCGAAGAATCCGCTAACCTCATGAAGCTCGTTGCAACTTTAGGCGATGTGTTAATGCACATTGATCTACATGAAACGACAGATTCTGACGAAACTGAGTTCCGTCCAGCCTTAGCTGCTCGTGATGGTATTGAGTACATTGAAGGTATGATCCCAGATGGCTTTTACACGGTGGGAGATAGTGAAAACCCTCAGCCTGACTTCCAAAAAGCGGTCATTGAGTCAGTTGCAAAAGTGACTCACATTGCACCAGCAGATGAAAACGGCGAAATCATTGGTTCACCCGTCGTACAGTTTGGCGTTATCAACTACCCAATGGTAAAACTGGGCCTGTGTGGCGGCGTAACAAATTGCGTTTACGGCACGACAACGGAAGTGTACCCAGACAGCCCAACGGTGACCGACGAAGAATGCAACGATGCACAGGTTGCAGCCGTAGTTGGTGGTTTGAATTACGTACTAAGTAAGCTCGAATAACACAGGTTAACAATAAAGCAACTGACGATGTCTTTGAATTGTGAATCAGCTTTACTTTGCTCCAAAAGCAAGTTGAGACATTAATCCGCTAGTTTATTAGAAATTACCGCATTAACATCGCTAACACTGAAGATGCGAAGCATCACGACTTTATGACGCTATTTTAATGCGGTATCTAATAAATCCTAAAATACAAACGACATCTAGACATCATCGTCACTACTAACTCCTCTTCCTGAACAAACTATCGTCATACCATTTAAATCAAACCTCAACCAACGAGCTTCTGAAGCGAAAAACATCCTTAAACAATAAGAAAGCTTAATGCTCTTTGGCTTTATTTTTTAATCACTTACCCAAAAGCACATGCATTAGCCATTGCCTTGTTTTTTATACGCGATTGATCCTTTTAGAGAAACATATATGAGCCTCATTGCTTAACCGAAAAAACAAAGATATAATGAAAATAATTATCATTTGTATTTTAATTTTAAATCGAGAACCTCTTTCTCTTTGCATTGAAAGCGGCACTTTTCTTTTGCTAGTTAATCCAGTTTTAAAGCCAAATCAGCACGTTGAATTTTTAGGTATGGCCTAGTGATACTTTGAGGGCTGGATTGTGACCTTAATGTTTATAAAAAATAACTTGGTTATGTTTTGTTGGAATTTAGAACCTATATGCGAATAGATATTCATTATTCGTATTCCATCCCCAAGTCATAAGTTAAGAGAAACTCATTTTATTTTGGGGCAGATTCTGTATGAGTATTCACGTAGTAAGCCTGTTTTTTATACTGTGCTTAACTTCAATTTTCGTCGGCGCAAACCAACTAGATTGGTCGTTATTGCTGACCATGGATGACAAAGCTTGGCTACCGATTACTGCTAGCAGATTACCAAGGCTAATCGCACTAATTCTTACCGGATCTGGTCTCGCAATATGTGGTGTTATTCTTCAACATATTGTTAGAAATCGTTTTGTTGAGCCGGGCACCACAGGCGGTATCGATGCGGCAAAGCTCGGTATTTTGGTATCTATCGTCATGCTTCCATCCTCAGACAAGCTTGAACGTATGCTCTTCGCCGTACTATTTTGCTTCGCCGCTGGCCTTATCTACATTGCCATCGTACGAAAAATTAAATTCAGTAACTCTGCGTTAATACCTGTGATTGGGCTTATTTTTGGTAGTGTACTAAGTGCTATAGCGGAGTTTTATGCTTATCAAAACAACATCTTACAGAGTATGTCCGGTTGGTTAATGGGAGATTTCTCCAAAGTGGTCCAAGAACACTATGAAATAATTTTCTTGATTTTACCCATCACCCTACTGACTTACTTATATGCACATAAGTTTACTGTGATGGGAATGGGCGAAGATGTTGCGTCCAACTTAGGAATTAATATTGCGTTCACTGCCGCCTTGGGTCTAATGCTAGTTTCCGTGACAGTTGCTATAACAGTGGTGACCGTAGGTGCCATTCATTTTATCGGTTTAGTCATACCTAACCTAGTCGCACTAAAATATGGCGATCACCTTAAAAACACCCTACCAATCGTTGCACTAGGCGGCGCTTCGTTACTTATTTTTTGCGATGTCATAGGCAGAGTTGTTGCCTTTCCTTTTGAAGTCCCAATTGGATTAACAGCCAGTGCTATCGGGGGAGTCATGTTTCTTGTGTTTCTTTTGAAAGGAGCACGAGTATGAGATCACATTACTCAAACATGCGAGTGAGCATTATACTCGTTTGCATGCTGTCTATCGCCTTTATCTTTACAAGCTCTGGGTGGGATTTTGATTACGTCATCCCTAAGAGGCTGATTAAACTTGGTGCCATAGTTATTGGGGGCAGCTGCGTGGCCATCTCTGCTGTTATTTTCCAAGCTTTAGCTGGTAATCGTATTCTTACGCCATCCATTATGGGATATGAGTCGGTTTATCTGGTTTGGCAAACCCTACTCTTATTACTAGGGGGCACTTCTGGCATTGCTACATTAGGTGTTGTCGGTAATTTCGCTGTCTCTGCAATACTCATTCTGTTGTATTCCTTAACGATTCAATCTTGGGTACTCAATAGATTTAAACATGACATGCACCAAGTTCTGCTGATTGGCTTTGTTTTGACAATGGTGCTGACAACTCTTGCTCAATTTATCCAGCTCAGAATAAGCCCTGGAGAATTCTCTATCCTTCAAGGGCTCAGCTATACCTCGTTTGAGCGAGCGAAACCTTCTACGTTACTTTTTTCCAGTATTGCGTTAAGCGTTTTGGCACTCTTTGCTAACAGATGGTCACGCGAGCTAGATGTGATAGGTCTAGGTCGAGACCAAGCGATGTCATTAGGACTAAATGATAAGCAATATGTACCAAAGTTCTTTGCTGTAATCGCCATTTTAGTAGCAATTTCGACGAGCTTGATTGGCCCAACGGCTTTTATGGGAATTTTTATTGCCAATATTGCTTATTCCGTTACTAGCGCACCGAACTACAGACACATATTGCTCGTTGCTTGTGCTATTGCAATTGTCATGTTCTTGTCTGGTCAACTTCTGGTAGAGCACTTATTTAACTTTAAAACCACCGTCTCTATTTTGGTGAATGTCCTTTGTGGGGGATATTTCCTAGCCATCACGATAAGAACAAGAAGCCACATATGAAAACTGTTACTCGCCTGTTTAAAGACAACTCACTGACAAAAAGGAAATACCCCATGTTTAAGAGCCCCCTACGTTTGAGTATCGCGCTTGCTTGCTGCGCTCTAGGAACCTTATCAGGTTGCGAGCCGGAAATAATTAAAATTGAAGATACTCAGCCATTAGAAAAGCTCATCGTGATTGAACACAATCTCGGAGCAACTACTATTTCTCATCGCCCTCAACGAGTGGCAGCATTAGATATGAACGAAGTGGACTTTTTAGATCAGCTAAATGTTCCAATCTCAGGAATGGTGAAAGACTTTGTTCCTCACTTTCTAGCGAAATACAAAGACACACCTGAGATAGCGGATCTTGGTGCGATAGTTCAGCCTAATATGGAAAGGATCTATGCCCTAAAACCAGATCTCGTATTGATGACTCCGCTACATGCTAATCAGTATGAAGAACTCTCTCAACTCGCTCCGACTTTACATTTTGACATCAACTACCGTAATAGTCGTGACCATCACGTCGATACCATTAAGAAACACCTTGTAGAGCTTGGTGAGATCTTTGAAAAGCAGGAGCTAGCCCAACAGAAAGTTGCCGAAATCGATGCAAAAGTCGCAGAAGTGCGCGCTGTTACGAAAGAGCGTTCTGAAAAAGCTTTGGTTGTCATGCATAACAATGGTGCTTTCAGCTCATTTGGCGTTGAGTCTCGTTATGGCTTCGTTTTCGATGTTCTGGGGGTAAAACCAGCGAGTGAAAAAGTGGAGACAGGTTTGCATGGTCAGCCAATTTCTAGCGAGTTCATTAGCCAAGCTGATCCAGACATTCTTTACATCATTGATCGAACAGCAGTAATGGAAGGAAAGCCTGTCATTGATGCGGAACACTTAGCAAACCCACTACTCCGTCAAACCAAAGCATGGAAAAACGACAACGTCGTTTTTGTTGATGCCGATGCTTGGTACATCACTTCAGCAAGCATCACATCTCTGAAAATCATAATTGAAGACATCCTAAAAGGTTACCAAAGCTAAATCTAATAACAATGAGTTGGATCTTAAGTAATTCAACACTCAATCGACGTCAGAACGGATGTGAGCTAGCCCAAACAAAGAAAAGGAATCTATAATGACTCATGACTATCATCAGATAGCGATGGACTCTTCACAGAAAAACAAACCAAGCCCATGTCATATCGCCCTCTTTATTTCACTTCAATTTAGTACTTTTGTCGTACCAATTAGTATCGCTCAAGCTGAAGAAGTCGTAGATGAATCAATGACAGTTTATGGTGAAGCAAACAGAGTTTATGCCGCTGGCAAAGTTTCTCACGCGAGTAATATAGGAATGCTTGGCGACAAAAACTTCATGGAAACGCCTTTCAATACGATTGGATACACAGAAAAACACATTCAAGACCAACAAGCACGCGATATCTCAGATGTAATCTCAGCTTCTGATCCCTCTGTTTTCACCAGCGGTGAAACCGGCTTAAACAAAGAAAGTTTCAAAATAAGAGGTTTCAACTCAGACATTAGCGACGTTATGTTTAATGGATTGTATGGTATCGCTCCTTATTACCGAACCTCTCCTGAAATGTATCAACGTATTGATGTACTTAAAGGTCCTGCTTCTTTGCTCAACGGTATGCCACCGAATGGATCTGTTGGTGGCACCATCAACTTAGTGACAAAAAGAGCACAAGAAACACCAATCACATCTTTCACCGGCAGCTACTTATCGGACACTCAATTCGGAGGACATATCGATATTGGACGTCGCTTTGGTACAAATGAAGAATTTGGTATTCGTTTCAACGGTGCATTTAAAGATGGAGACACCGCGATAAACAACCAAAGCAACAAAACTCAACTTGCATCATTAAGCCTTGATTGGCGTAATGACATTGCTTTCCTTGAAGCAGATTTTTACTACAGTACAGAGCGAGTTGAAGGTGCAAACCGTGGGTTAAGCATCGCTTCTGGTCTCAAAATCCCATCACCTCCTCCATCTGACACATTATTGACGCCAAGTTGGGCCTACAATGATAGCGAAGATAAAGGGATGATGATTCGCGGGGAGCTAAGCGTTAGTGACTCTGTAACTGTATACAGCGCATTGGGTGGTAGCCGTACAGATTTTCATTCAAATGTACCGCAACGAATCAAAATCATCGATAACGAGGGTAACCTAGAGGTATCTCTCGGATCAGTTAAGCTTGAGAACAAACGGACTTCAGGTGAGATAGGTGTTCGTAGCAACTTTGACACTGGCCCAGTAGAACACCACCTTGTACTGAATAGTACTTACTTTAGAGAAGATAAAAATGATTCTCCAACAGGTAATAATAATCCAGCCCCTTGGAACTCGAATATTTATGATCCTGTTTGGGGACCAGAAAATTCAGTTTACGACAACTACTATGGTTTACCTATCGATTCAACTCAGGTCAGCTATGGCATTGCCGATACGTTATCTTTTGTTGATGGGAAATACCAAATCACGCTCGGCTTGCGTTACCAGAGCATTGATTATGAATCTGGAATAATAATGAACGGAATGTCGCTTCCTACCACCAAGTTTAAGGAAAGTACTTACACTCCCGCACTTGCAGCATTATACAAAGTTTCGAGCTCAGTTTCGCTTTATGGTAACTACACCGAAGGCTTAACGAATGGGAAAACAGCAGGCTCTAGCGCTGCAAACGCAGGAGAGGCTTTTGAACCCCAAAAAACCAAACAGACTGAAGCAGGCGTGAAGCTTGACCTGGACGGCTTTGCTCATACGTTCAGTTTATTTGAGATTAAAAAGCCAAATGGGTACCAAGATCCGGATACCAACATTTTTTCTTTCGGTGGTGAACAGCGCAATCGCGGTATTGAATGGGGGTTCTACGGCACACTATCAAAGGACTATACACTCATCGGTGGTATCGCCTATACAGATGCAGAGATTACAAAAGCAACAGATGTGACAGAGGAGGGGAAACAAGCAACTAAGCTACCCGATTTACAAGCTAAACTCGCATTAGAATGGAACCTCCCTGCGATGCGTGATCTCACGCTTATCGGCCAAGCGAACTATATGTCTGAACAATACATTGATGCACAAAACACTCAGGCATTACCTGCACAGACTATTCTTGATCTTGGCGCACGCTACAACTCAAAAATTGCTGAAACAAGCGTGGTTTGGCGCCTTAGCGTAAACAATGTACTGGATGAAGATTACTGGACAACCACCCACTATGCGGACCTAGCTCTTGGCGCACCACGTACAGTGATGCTGTCAGCTACTGCGGATTTCTAATCCCTCCACCTCCCCTTTAGCCTGCCTTCTAAGGGGGACTTACTCCCATTTGGCTGTTCATGAAAATTCACAACAAATCAAAGGAAGTACTCATCTTCAACATTCAAGCAGACAAAGAGCTCGCAACACCTACGGCCAAAGTTAATTCAAAACATAATCCATCAACGTCCACTTCCATAGGCTTTATATGAAAAACGATAAGAGCTCAATATGCTCTACCACGTTCTCCTTATTTTCGCTTGATAGGCTAGATAAGGTGACAATATGATAAGTAAAATCAGCCAACATTACGTTACGCCTAGCTTAATGCCAGCCTTAAAGCCATCGATTAAGAAGCTTGCTTTGGGAACGTTTTGTGAAGCACTTGCCGCTGTGGCAAAAGTTGGTGCACTGCTATGCTTGATAAACCTTATCGATAAATTTGCAAACCAATGGATTTACGGTGCCATAGGACTTTGGGCGGCTAGCGCACTTGCCTCATCAGTGGGCTCGTGGTTAGTTCATGATGCCGAGTCGCAGTTTTCCACTCGATTACGTCGCCAAGTTGCTCAGCACTTGACGCGCTTGCCAAGCAAGACCATCTCTCAATATGGTGATAATCAACTGCGTCGCATAGTTTCCGAAGACATCAGCACGCTTCACCACATGGTTGCGCATTTGCCTTCAGAACTCGTGACATTCATTGTCGTACCCGCAACTTCTATTTTTATCATGTTGAATCTCACAGGTCCGGTAGCGATGCTTACTCTGCTCCCTGGTCTAATTGCATCATTGTACTACCTACTCTTTTTACCTAGGTTCGCCGCTAAACATGGCAAAGAGCGCATGACAATAATGGGTGATATCGTTACCGCAGTAAACGACTACACAAAAGGTATCCGAGTAAATCGAATTTACGGCACGCAAGCAGGAGCACTCGACAGCTATAATGATGCCACAAGACGCTTTACTCACGGCATAGTGAAATGGGTTGGTAGCGTTGCCCTTCCAGCAGCAATTGCTACCGCATTACTTCAAGCGGTTTCGACTTTCGCAATGGCCTATACCATTGGCTATGAATTAAGTCCCGTGGCAATGGCGTCGCTATTCTTTTTTGGTTTGGCCGTCGTATCACCCGCACTGAAGCTTGGCCATGGATTGGACTACGTTAACGCAGGAAAGAATGCTGCAAAGAACATCAGCGACTTTTTACAGCAACCACAAATAGAAAGTGGCAGTTTGAGCGCGGGAGAAAAACCGCTATCACTACAAGCATCAAATATCGTAGTGGCTAATGGAACTGTTAATATTATTGATAACTTCTCCCACTACTTCCCACGGGGTTCATTTACAGCCATCATGGGGCCTAGCGGAGCAGGCAAAAGTACGTTACTACGTCTATTAGCAGGTCAAGAAACACCTCTTTCAGGCTTCGTTACCTTAGGAGGCAATCAACTGTCTAAACTCTCTGAGATATCCCGATACTCCGCCATACGCTATGTGCCCCAAGATATCGGTGTACTCAAAACTACCATTAGGCAGAATTTGAAACTATCAACGCCAAGTTCAAGTGACGACGAGCTGAACCAAGCTTTGCAACAAGCTCAATTAAAGATTGACCTCAATTCTGATGCAAGCGTGCTTTCAGGAGGCGAGCAACAACGTGTCGCAATAGCTAACACATTTCTAACTCAAGCCAACGTTCTATTACTGGATGAACCAACCAGTGCTCTCGATAAAAATACGGCCTTCACTGTGATCAGAAATCTCGCGAAGTTTGCGAAAACACAAGACAAGATATTGATCATAATTACTCACGACTCAGAACTCGCGAAACTTGCAGACACTACATTGATGCTCAACAGAAAGGCTCAACGACAGGATGAAGAAGTATGACGGCTCACAATACCCTCTATTCCAATTCGACAATTCCACAAAGTGCAAAGCACCGTCTATATCGAGTCGCTATAGGTTGGGGACTAGTTGCATTATTTGAGGCAACGGCTTACACATTTCTTGCAATATCTATTGTCGAACAAGCTTCACCATTGAACGTCATAATAGCTGCTGTTCTAACTGTGATAGTTACCGTTATTGTAACTCGTTCTGGATTTCTCTCTGGTGCGAAACTGGCTGGGGATCTTTATTCATCAGTAGGTCATTCGCTCAGTAAAGCAAAGTTAGCTTGGTTTAATGATCAGCATAGAACTCAGCTCACTCAACTAGCAGAACGAGGAATACCTGGCTTTATGGCCATTCCTGCTCATCAGCTACAAACATTTTTACACGCTCCAATGTTACCCATATTTTTAATTATCGGTATTGGGGTCGTTGGAGGAGGTGAAATTGCACTACTCAGTGCCGTATTGTTACTAGTTGCACTGCTCGTTCAGTACAAGGCGCAAAGATACCTAAGTCGCTCAGATAGCGACCGACATGACGCAGAGCTTCAAGCGACTAAATCAACACTTGAGCTCATAGATCACCTTGAGTTACTTCGCTCAACAGCGGGGCCTGAGCGCTCAATCGAGCGTATTGAACAGAGTTGGCACGCACAAGAAGAAGCTCATTCAACTATTAATCGTAACGCTTCTATCGCAACCTTAGTATCAGGATTGGCAACGATTTTACCCCTTGCAGGTATCGCCATCTATCTCGTCTTAGAGCCGATTACTCAACCCTTATTAGTCTTGGCTTTATTGATATTGATTACCCGTGCAGCTGCACCTTTGGGTGAACTCGCGTTGGCAGGCTTTGCGATTAACGACGTAAAATCCTCAATTAAAAATTACGCTCAGTTAACGAATGTCCCTGTTCTGCCTGAGCCTAATCCTCAATTTGCAACCTCCCCCAAAAACCATAAGTTCGAACTGAACCTTGTGGGCCATTTAGATCTCTTTGAAGATGCTAGCACGGAGATCAAACAAGGTGATACCGTCGTCATCAATGGAGTCAGTGGCAGTGGCAAAAGCACTTTACTGGGCCTGTTTCTAAGGTTTGATGATCCTGACCAAGGTCTTATTTCGCTCGGAGGGATAGATCTAAAGAATATCCCTTATGACGTGCTCACCCAGCATATAGCCTATGTTGCTCAAGAACCGGTCATTTTTACTGGCACATTGGCGGATAACATTCGGTTAGGTAATCCCAATGCAAGTGATTATGAAGTTGAGAGCTTTGCAAGACACGCACAATTGGACAAACTTATTGACTCATCTCCTAAAGGAATACATCAAACAGTAGGACAAAGAGGCTCAGGGTTGTCAGGAGGTGAAAGACAGAGAGTCGCAATTGCGCGAGCTCTCATTAAAAAGGCGCCAATCCTCATTTTCGACGAAGCGACGGCAGCATTAGACGAAGCAACCGAAAAAAGTATTGCTCAACATATTCAAACATTGAACTCGACCGTGATTATTGTGACGCATCGCGATCAGAATATATGGTCACCCACATTGGAACTCACGATTGAGGGTAGAAGAGTTATAGTTGCACAGTACAACTCTACTTCCTTGAAAAGTAGGGACAAATTGGCGGCTGAAGAAACTAATAACAATCAATACTTAAATCTAAGCGGTGTCAATTGAGTTTTTTGTCATTTTAGCACATTGTATCATCTAAAGAATCTTACAGGCATGTTGTAAAGCAATAATAATAAAGCGAATTCTCAAGGTTATAATTCTGACTCAATCTGACACAAGATAGACGTAAGTCTTTCCAATACCATCAGCTTTTCGAGTCGGTCATCATACAGCGCATTGTCAATTTTTTTAAAATAGACTCTACACTTTTACAACAATCGATTCTTGTATTGCTCCGGTGTCATGCCGGAGTATTTCTTGAACATCGCGATAAAAGGGCTAGCTTGGTTATAACCTAACGTCAGAGCGACTTCTTTTACGGTCTGCCCTTTACGCAGCAACTCCATAGAATGTAAATATCGCACACGTAAGCGCCACTCAGTAAAGCTCATGCCCAACTCACTCTGGCAATGTCTCGCTAACGTGCGTTCTGTGGTATGCACTTTTGCCGCCCACTCCGCCAAACTGATCTCATCCGTCGGCGATTCTTCTACTGCTTTTAAAATCGGTTCAAGATACTTATTGTCGGTAGTCGGTAAAAAGTGATGTTCGACTTCTTGCTTTGCAAGCTGGTCCAATAACACTTGTACCAAGCGCTTGTCTTCATCAGTTTGCGCCACGTTAATGTCTCGCTGACGAAAGTCCTCAATAATAGATGACACGATTGGAGTCACTTTGATCAAGCTCGTTTTAGTTGGAAAATGCGCCGTCAATTCAGGGGCAATGTTCAAAGAACAATATTCGATTGGCTTACGGTTGTAGCTAGTGTGACGAACTCCGGCGGGAACCCAAATAGCAAGATGTGGAGGTGCTAGAAATCTTGTGTCTTCTGCATCCATCTCCAGAATCCCACCGCTGATCAGTTGCACTTGCCCCCAAGGGTGGCTATGAATTCGTGTTTCTGTATTAGAGAGAAACGCTTCGAAATTCATAAATACATCTGATGGCGCACGATCGATTGATAAGGAGGGGTGAAGATTTCTGGCGCTCTTTTTCAAAATTGTCTTCCTATCGCTTACGATGTCTTTTAAGAGATACTTTTTATTATAAAGACCTGCCAGACTAGCGCCATCAATAATTGTGCTATAGGGTTCTCATGATTTATTTACTTCCGTTTTTCACCGTTATGATTTGGGGTGGTAACTCAATAGTGAACAAGATGGCTGCGAGCGCCATTGAACCAAGTGCGATGAGTTTCTACCGTTGGTTTGTCGCAATGGTACTCCTAACGCCATTTTGCCTGCCTGCAATCATCAAACAACGACACATTATTCGACCTTACTTAGCTAAGTTGGCGTTTCTTGCGTTACTTGGTATGGTTCTCAACCAGTCACTTGGATACTATGCCGGTTTAACAACAACGGCCTCTAATATGGCCCTGATCACCTCTTTAGTTCCTTTGCTCAGTGTGTTTTTAAGTGTCCCATTGCTCGGTAAATCTATATCAATGTTAAGTATCGTCGGTGGTGTCATTTCGCTCGGCGGCTTGGCACTTATGCTTGGTCACGGTGATATCACTTACTTTTTACATCAAGACTTAACGCAAGGTGACAGCTTAATGCTCGTTGCTGCCATGGTATACGCGGCTTATTGTGTTCTGCTAAAACGCTGGAAAATGCCATTCAGTAGTTTGACTCTGGTTTACATGCAGGGCTTCTTTTCTGTTTTGATGCTCACACCACTTTGGCTCTCTAGTGAACAACTGTTACCAAGCCAAGACGCGCTACCATTAATCGCTTATGCTGGTATTGCTGCTTCCATTTTCGCGCCGCTGATGTGGGTAAAAGCGATTGATTCAATTGGTGCTGATTCAAGTGCTATGTTCATGAACCTAATGCCTGTGGTTTCCGTCATACTTGCTTCAACACTAATTGGTGAGAAAATTTACGCTTACCATATTATTGGTGGGTTGTTAGTCATCTCTGGCGTTATCCTGTCGCAAATAAAAGTAAGACAGAGAGAACTATTGTCCAATTCTGAGATTGCCTCTACCGCCAATTAACATCTACACCTCAAGCCACAGAACTACGCTGTGGCTTGTCACTTCCAGCGTTCGAATAAAAGTTAATATTTTGTTTCATTCGCTATTCCCGAAAATTCATCTTGCTGCTAAATTGGGAAAACAATAACCCATCAAGGAAAGACAGATGAGCAGTGGTCAAAGAGACATTACCCTTCGCTTTTTAGCAGAACCCAGCGACGTAAATTTTGGCGGAAAAGTGCACGGCGGCGCCGTAATGAAATGGATCGACTTGGCAGCGTACGCCTGTTCTGCAGCGTGGAGTGGTAAATATTGCATTACCGTATATGCTGGCGGCATTCGGTTTGTTGCTCCGATTCATGTCGGCAACTTAGTCGAAGTTAGCGCGAAAGTCATTTATACCGGACGAAGCTCAATGCACATTGCGATTGACGTGCAAGCTAGTGATCCAAAGCAAATGAAAAACAGACTCACCACTCACTGTATCGTTATCATGGTTGCTGTAGATGAAAACGGAAAACCAACCGATGTACCGAAATGGATTCCAGAGTCAGATGAAGACAAAGCCTTAGAGCAATCCGCTATCCGTCTTATGAACATGCGTAAAGAGATTGGGGAAGAAATGGAAGCACACGTTAAATATCTCAAGTAACTGGCATCCGTTAAGAACGCTATTAAGTACCTCAACGTTACCCAGACCCAGAGTGTGGAGCAACATCATGGTTTTGCCATTTGTTTCACGCTCGCCCTTCTCTGTCATAAATCCTTCACCTAGCTTTGCTTAAATCCATCCATTATTTTAGAGTTGGATAGAGTTTGGATCTTGAGACTAAAAGAAACGACCTTAAGTGAAGAGACGTTGACCAATTTAAAAGCGGTCGAGTACCAGTGGGTGAGAACCATGTACGTCGAGGGGTATAACGAAACAGAAATTAATCATTACATTCAAACTTGCTTTGGCGGTGACGTTACCTTTGCTAATCTATTTCGTCGCGTCGCACTGCAGCAAGAAAGTTTGTACACGCTGCTTCAATACGTTGGATGCGCACCTTCCAGCCGAGAGTTTTAATCTCTTCCTTCCCTACCTCAATTTAGCTTTTTACTAAGCTCTAGTTATTTATGTGAAGTGCTACGCAGGGCATTATTCAAGCCCTGTGTAATCCATTGCAAAGCCGCTAATCTCTATCTACTTATTGCAAAATTGCCTTTAACAGGCATAAAAAAACCTGAGTCTAAACTCAGGTTATGGTTACAAAAACTGTTAGTGATTGAATCGTAAGGAACTAAGCTAACAGCCAGCTATGCGTAACGCCAATAAAAGCCAAGATATTACTGATCGGCGGCCAAACCAAAATTGTAATATCCGTGCTAAGTATAAGGGCGACCATGTGGTCGCCCTTTTCTAGTTATTCTTATCAATCTCAGACCACAAGAGATTATCCTTTTACACCGCCAGCGGTTAGACCACCAACCAACCAGCGCTGCGCAAGTAAGAATACGGCAGTGATTGGCACTGCTGAAAGTACAGCAGCTGCGGCAAAGTCACCCCACAAGTAGTTTTGTGGATATAGGTATTGCTGCATACCCACTGCAAGTGTGTACGAGTCTACATCAGAAAGCAGTAGTGACGCTACAGGAACTTCACCAATTACCATGATGAACGACAATATGAAGACTACCGCTAGGATTGGCACAGACAGTGGCAGCAATACCAAACGGAATGCTTGCCATGGTGTAGCACCATCAAGAGCCGCTGCTTCTTCTAGAGACGAGTCAATACTTTCGAAGTAGCCTTTAATGGTCCAAACGTGCAGTGCGATACCGCCTAAGTAAGCGAAGATCAGACCGCCATGCGTGTTCAGACCAAGGAAAGGAATGTACTGACCCAGTTTGTCGAACAACGCGTACAGAGCAACCAGTGCCAACACCGCAGGGAACATCTGGAAGATCATCATCGCTTTAAGAATGGTGTTCTTACCTTTGAACTTCATACGAGCAAACGCGTAAGCCGATGTGGTTGATAGCGCCACGATTAGGATTGCAGAAATACCACCCACTTTTACCGAGTTCCACAACCATGTCATTACTGGGAATGGTGGCGGTGTAACTGTACCGTCTGGATTAGTCACCGAGAAACCTAATGCCAATTTCCAGTGATCAAGTGTTGGGTTGTCTGGGATCAGGCTACCCGTTGCAAAGTTACCTTCACGGAATGAAATCGCGATGATCATCAGTAAAGGGAAAATAATCAGTGCCAAGAATGCCCACATTGCAATATGAGTAGCCCAAACACGATACTTTAATGACTTACCTTGTACCATTGCCATTGTAATTTCTCCTTAGTCCTGAGCTACTTTAGTTACGCGTAGGTTGATAAGTGCCAATGCGCCAACCAATAGGAAGATAAGCGTTGCTACTGCACTTGCTAGACCGAAGTCTTGACCACCAGCACCTTCGAATGCGATTCGGTAGGTGTAACTTACTAGCAGGTCGGTGTAACCCGCAGGCTCTGATGTACCAATCATGTTTGGACCACCGCCAGTCAACAACTGGATAAGTACGAAGTTGTTGAAGTTAAATGCAAAACTCGCGATCAACAATGGTGTTAACGGCTTCAACATCATTGGTAGTGTGATACGTGTGAAGTTCGTGACAAAGTTCGCACCATCAATTGCTGATGCTTCATATAAATCGTCTGGAATCGCTTTTAGTAAGCCCATACACAAAATCATCATGTAAGGGAAACCAAGCCAAGTGTTCACAATTAAGATCATGGTTTTCGCCATGAACGGGTCAGAGAACCAAGCCGGGCTAATTCCGAATAAGCCTTCCAACAACATGTTGATCTCACCAAAGCTTTGGTTAAACAAACCTTTAAAGATCAAGATAGAAATAAACGCCGGAACTGCATAAGGCAGGATTAGCAACAAACGGTAAACTGAGCGACCTTTAAGTGCTTCCCACTGAACCACACTGGCAAGGACAAGACCAATAACAAGCGTAAACAATACGGTTAGCGCAGAGAAAACAATGGTCCAGATAAAGATACTGATAAACGGCTCTTTGATACCATCATCTTTCCAAACACGCTCAAAGTTGTGGGTACCAATGTTCACCACGAAACCTGGTGACACTGTGCTGCCAACAAATTGACCGTTTTCATCGACAGGCTGGTAGTAACCTACTTCCATATTTGGACGTAGCGTTTCTTCAGTCCGGTTGTTGTAAAGCGTTTCACCATCTTCTTGTAATGTGTACAAAGGCACAACTGCAGCAAATTTGCGCAGCCCACTCATACGGATATCATCACCGCTTGGCAAATGTAAATCGACACTGCTCAACGCACTGCGGTTCTTAACAATCGCCTTGATTGATTCTTTTTCACCCGTCACTTCTTCAATTGGTGAAAGATCAAACTCCGATGCTGAAAGGTTATCAAGCTGAAAAGTCGGGCTTGCAAGTAGCTCACCATCTTTTTCAACCACAAGTTGATGGCCTTGCTCCGTTTTATACAAAGTGAACGGGTAGCTATCACCACTTTGGTAAGTTCGGTCCAAAAGTACGTTCTGAGCGCGATCAAAAGAGAGTTGGTTCTTCGCGCTATAGTTGGTAAACGCCAAACCTATGGTGTACGCCAAAGGAAAAAGAATGAAAAGGATCATCCCTGCTATACCAGGGTAGATGTAACGGTGTGCGTACGTCTTTTTGCTACCAAAGATGAACAACGCTAAAGCGGTAAGAATGAGCGTAAGTAGTGCAAACGCAATCTCACCGCGAGAATACATAAGGATTGTTGCGTAGCCATTGATGATGCCGACTGTGCCTAAAAGTGACCATTTCATGAACACTTTTTTGCTGCTCGGAAGGCTGGCTTCTGGTGCTGTCATAGCATTTGTACCTTGAACTGACTGCATAGGGAACCTGCTAGCGAATATAGAATAAATATAGAAAAGTAAGGAGGAGTTGCCTCCTCCTTAAAAAGGTCTTACTTAATTATTTAGTCATTTGTTTTTCTGCATCTGCAAGAGCTGCATCGACAGTTTGACGACCGTCAACTACGTTGATGATTGCGTTCTTAGCCGCACCCCAGAATGCGTTCATTTGAGGGATATTTGGCATGATTTCGCCGTTCATCGCATTGTCCATTGTTGCTGCGATACGAGTATCTGAATCAAGCTCACGTTGGAACGAGTTAAGTGCTACCGCACCTAGAGGCTTATCGTTGTTAACCATACGTAGGCCATCGTTTGTTAGTAGGTAGTTCTCAATGAACTCAACTGCTAGGTCTTTGTTTGGAGACGCAGTGCTGATACCAGCCGTTAGAACACCAACGAATGGCTTAGAAGATTGACCTTGGAACTTAGGTAGCGTAGTCACGCCGTAGTTAACGCCAGACTTCTCAATGTTGCCCCAAGACCATGGACCGTTAATCGTCATCGCTGTTTTGCCTTGGTTGAACGCAGACTCAGACACGGAGTAATCCATATCCGCAGAGATTACGCCTTTATCAACTAAGCCTTTTACGAAGCTCATTGCGTCTTTAACGCCTTCTTTCGCGATACCAGCGTCTTTAACATCGTAACCTTCAGAAGTGTATTTGAACGCGTAGCCGCCATCAGCCGCCATTAATGGCCAAGTGAAGTACGGTTCTTTTAGGTTCCACATGATTGCAGACTTGCCGTCTTTTTTAAGTTTTGCATCTAATGCTGCAACCTCTTCCCAAGACTTTGGTGGGTTTGGAACTAGGTCTTTGTTGTAGATTAGAGATAGAGACTCAACCGCAACTGGATAGCCGATCAATTTGCCGTCGTAACGTACTGCATCCCAAGCGAAATCAACGATACCTTCTTGAATATTCTTAGAAGGTTTAATTTCTGCTAGCAGGCCAGCTTCTGCGTAACCACCGAAACGGTCGTGAGCCCAGAATACGATATCAGGACCGTCGCCAGTCGCTGCAGTTTGAGGGAATTTGTCTTGAAGGCCATCTGGGTGAGCCACAGTCACTTTAATGCCTGTGTCTTCTTCAAATTTCTTACCAACTTCAGCAAGGCCGTTGTAGCCTTTATCACCGTTGATCCAGATAGTAAGTTGTCCTTCTTCGATGGCAGCATTAGCACCAAAAGAACCCAAAGCAACAAGAGTACCTAGTGCTACAGCGCTTAACTTTTTCATGTTCGTATCCTTTTTATATTTTTGATGTAGGGCTAGTCCATTGAGGTTCAGCCGTATTTCGACATATATCATCTGAAATAATCCAATATGTCTCATCCTCCTAATCCCTACGCCCTTACAATTATGACGTATTTTCGTGATCTAAATCGCCAAGGGTAAGAGACTCAAATCACAAAATGGATAGTTCCTGTGATCGGTTTCAACTTTAGGTGGTGCAATAATGTGATTTCCGACCAACTGCTTTCTTCCTCCTCCTTTTTTACTCCTCCCTTTCTACTCCCCCTACAATTATTTCTATTAGGAGGATGTCGCACTACGCACAATCTTAGAAACTGCAGTCATCCAAGAGTGGATGGTAAGAACCCTTTCCCAGCAGTGCCTACGTATTAGGAAAAAGATTTGCTGGTTTTGCATTGCCAGACGAGTGGAATGTCATTATTAGTGTTGTTTGTGGTAATTATTTCACGGGGGAGACAATACGAATAATGTGGGGGAGAGAAACTCGTACTTGGCTATGATGGGTAGCACTTCTATTCAGGACATTTTATTGAAGTGCTACCCTACTTTTCTTACCAACCGCAAGAACTTACCGATTCCTACTGTTACTGCTCGCTAGATAATTCATATAATGATGAGCGGTGAATAATAAAAAATTGATCGAGGACGAGCTACATGGCGAGTGTCACGTTAAAAAATGTTTGTAAAGCGTATGGCGACGTACTGATTTCTAAGAACGTAGACCTAACAATCAACGAAGGTGAATTTGTTGTTTTCGTAGGTCCATCAGGTTGTGGTAAATCTACCCTTTTACGTTGTATTGCCGGTCTTGAAGACATTACTTCAGGTGATTTGTATATTGGTGACCAGCGCATGAATGACGTCGAACCATCCAAACGTGGTGTTGGTATGGTATTCCAGTCTTACGCTCTTTACCCGCACCTTAACTTATATGACAACATGTCATTTGGCTTGAAACTAGCAAAAGCAGACAAAGCAGAAATCGACAAGCGTGTTGAACAAGCAGCAGAAATCCTACAACTAGGCCACTTGCTTGAGCGCCAACCAAAAGCACTTTCTGGTGGACAGCGTCAACGTGTGGCGATTGGCCGAACATTGGTATCGCAGCCAAATGTATTCCTTCTAGACGAGCCACTATCAAACTTGGATGCGGCACTGCGTGTAAACATGCGTGCACAAATTACTAAGCTACAACGCCAACTTGGTTGTACCATGATCTACGTAACGCACGATCAGGTAGAAGCGATGACAATGGCAGATAAAATCGTTGTACTAGACGGCGGTTATGTATCGCAAGTTGGTAAGCCGCTTGAGCTTTACCATTACCCACAAAACCGCTTTGTAGCTGGCTTTATCGGTTCTCCGAAAATGAACTTCATGAGCGTGTTCATTGATGAAGTAGAAGCAGAGCGCGTCAAAGTTCAACTATCTAACGGCGTATCTTTCTGGATTCCAGTGGATGGTACAACAGTTAACCGCGGCGACCGAATGTCTTTAGGCATTCGCCCTGAGCACCTATTATCCGCTTCTGAAGCTGATGCAAGTATTCACGGTGAAGTGATGATTGTTGAGAAGCTAGGTAACGAAACTCAAGTATACCTAAATCTAGAAGGCGCGGACGCCGACGTTATTTTCCGTCAGCCGGACACGCTTGCAGTCGACACTGGCGATAAAATCGAGATCGGTATTCCAGCTCATCGTTGTCACCTGTTCCACAGTGATGGTCGCGCATGCCGCCGCCTATACAAAGAAAACGGCGTAGAAGTCGAATAGTTCATTCGTCCTTACTCAAAAATCCCTCTCACTTGAGAGGGATTTTTTTATCTTAATAAATATCAGCAATTCGATACTAAATCATTAATCGTGAACGAATCAAATCACCCGTTTCTTCTACCCTCACATAAACCATTGTCTTTGTACTGATACTTCATTTTTAATACTTTTCCTCATCCCTCATAAGTAAGTACCAGCTTTTTCCTAACCCGCCAAACTTAGCCAAAGGGCTAAATATCATTCTTATTTCCACTTACCTCAACAACGCAAATTTTTACACTTATCAACGAAATTACACGTGACAAAAAACTCAGCAGCATTCCACAGAATGCTCTGTGCACTAACTACTAATAACGTTCACGACACGGCAATTGGGGAAGACACCCAAGGGCGGTAGCGTGTCAGAAGGGAAACTGAGTCATGAAACAAAAAGGACTTATCCGCTCTCATGAGATGGAGTTCGCTTTTTTATATCGCATCTCAGATCTTGCTGTCATCGTCTCTTTTATGCTGCTTTTAGTGTTCAAAGACATGAATACTGCGATGGGGAAAGATTACGTCATATTGGCTTTCGTTGGAGGCATCTCTTTTCTATTTATGGCAGAAAGCGGCAATCTGTATCGCTCTTGGCGAACCAGTTCGTTTAAAGAGCAGATGTTTATTGTCTGTGTTTCTTGGGCGGTGACTTCTGCACTTATCTTTATTGTGCTGTATTTTTCTGAAGTCCATACCTTATTTGATAACACAATTTTAGTGCTGTGGTTTGCGATTACGCCCGCTCTGTTCTTAGCATGGCGAGTAACATTCCGTACCGGATTAGCCTATTTGAGAAAGAAAGGATTCAACACTCGCACTGCGATCATCATCGGCCAAACTCCTCACGGCATTACCCTAGCTAACGAAATTCAAAACCACACAGAACACGGCGTGCTTTTTGATGGCTTTTACGACGAACGATCTTCCGACAGATTGCCAAATTCTGATTATCCTATTAAAGGAGCTGTTGACCACGCCCTTGAGCGAGCTAAAAAAGGGGAAGTAGATTACGTCTATATCGCGATGCCAATGCACGCAAAAGAGCGCATTGCGTCACTTCTTAACCAATTCTCAGATACCACCGCAAATACGTATCTGATTCCCGACTTCTTCACTTATAACCTTTTACATTCTCGTTGGGCGCAGATCGGCCAAGTTCAAACACTAAGTGTCTTTGATACACCTTTTGCTGGAATTTCTTCTTGGGTAAAACGGTTTGAAGACATCTTGTTTTCGAGCATTATTTTGGTCTTAATCGCCCCTATTCTATTCGTCATTGCGATTGTCATTAAGGCAACGTCTAAAGGCCCTGTCATCTTTAAACAACATCGGTACGGTCTTGATGGACGCAAGATTGAAGTCTGGAAGTTCCGTTCAATGACAACCATGGATCAAGGTTCCAACGTGAAACAGGCGACAAAGAACGATCCTCGTATTACGCCTTTTGGCGGATTTCTACGTCGCACCTCTTTGGACGAACTACCTCAATTTATCAATGTACTGCAAGGGACCATGTCTATTGTCGGCCCACGCCCTCATGCCGTGGCACACAATGAAGAATACCGTCAGATCGTGGATCGCTACATGCTACGTCACAAAGTAAAACCAGGCATTACTGGCTGGGCGCAGATTAATGGTTATCGCGGCGAAACCGACACCTTAGAAAAAATGGAAAAGAGAGTCGAGTTTGATTTGGATTACATCCACCATTGGTCGGTTTGGATGGACATCAAAATCATCTTTATGACCGTTTTCAAAGGCTTCACTGGTGCTAACGCTTACTAAGGTTGAGATTATGAAGAAACTGACAATGGCAATAGCATTGAGTCTGTTTTCTACTGACTTGCTCGCAGAACCGATGGCTTACCAAACCGAGTCTGGTATAGAGTTGATTCCCCTCGTAAAAACTTTCTACGAGGGAGATGACAACATCAATAAAGCGGAAAAATCCGGCAATGTAGAGTCAGTCAATATTTGGGGTATAGAACCAAGCTTACTAGCACGTATAGAACGGAATCGCTATCGCGCAGATATTTTATATAAGTTAAAAGCTGGCTTTTCATCTGACGATCGCAACGACTTCGACGACCACACTTTTCAGTTTTCCAACTTTTTCGAATTTAATCATCGTCATCGTTTAGTGGTTGATTACCGTTTTCGCGCCCAGCATGAAGTTCGAGGAGAAGATATTACCGAAGGTAATGGTAGCGCAATCGACGCACCAATAGAGTTCAACCGTAACGATGTAAAAACCAATTATGTCTTTGGATCTAACGGTGCCAAAGGCAGACTCGAATTCGGTTTAGGCTATAGTGATAAAACCTATCAAAACTATCGTGACGGCTTGCCTGGTCGCCCAAACGCTAAAACTAAATACAACGATTTTCGAGCTCCCAATGCACATTTGGAGTTCTATTTAAGAGCGACGCCAAGAACCTATTGGTTAGTCGGAACAAACCAAATCGTAACCGAGTATCAGCACCGAAATTCTGCGCAGCCATCGAAAGATAACAACACCAGTTTCTATTACACCGGTGCCGAATGGGAAGTCACAGGAAAAACCAAAGGCATCGCTCGACTCGGTTATCAAATCAAAGATTTTGACAGCGCTAAACGAGAGACATTTAAAGGCTTTAGTTGGGATATCGGCTTTGAATGGTTGCCTCAAGAACAAACTCTAGTCAGCGTGAAAACCACTCAAGCGGCGGTTAACCCCGATCAAGATGGCGATTACAACCTACAAACTCGTTACCGACTGAACCTGAAGCACGATTGGAATAGTTACCTTGCAACTCGCTTAGGTGCTGTTTATCAACAAGATGATTACACGGGAATCTCCAGAAACGACGATCGGTACACTCTATCTTTTGGTATCGATTATCAGATCAAACGTTGGATACAGCTGCAAGCCGATTGGCAATACCAAGATAAAAACTCTAGCCGATCGGATTATAGCTTCGAACAAAATATTTGGACTTTAAGCGCACAGTTTTCTCTGTAAAAAGGATTATTAATGAAGGCATTCATCAAATTCATGAGTGTAGCGTTGTTGCTATTTAGCACTTTGGTCAACGCTGACTCAAACGAGGAAGATTACTTACTCGATACTGGCGATACCATTTCCGTGCAGGTCTATGGTGAAGAAGATCTTACGATTAAAAATATTCTAATAACGTCAGATGGCTACTTTGATTACCCCTACCTTGGCCGAATTAAAGCAATCAAAAAAACACCAAAACAACTCAAGTACGAAATAGAAACGGGCTTAAAAGGCGATTATCTCATCAATCCAAAAGTGATGGTCACCATCAATAACTTTCGTCTGTTTTACGTTAATGGCGAAGTCAGGAAACCTGGTGGATTTGAGTACCGTCCAGGGTTAACCATAGAGAAGGCCATCGCTCTAGCAGGTGGCTTGACCGACAGAGCCTCACGCAAAGGCATTAACCTAACCAAGCATAAAACGGGTCAAACGATGGAAGGAGTCAGTATGCACCGCAACGTTGAACCTGGTGACATTGTATTTATTGACCAGAGCTTCTTTTAAGTGACAGGGAATCAAATGAACGGGACTCATCCAAATAATCTCCAGATGAACAAAGTAGAACTGATTCGTTTTGGCCATCACTTCAAAGCGATTAAAAAGAATTGGCTAAGCATCGCAGCATTCACGCTTCTGTTCTCATTAACTTGTACTTGGTATATCTACTCCAAAGCATCGATATACCAAGCTACAGCTACGCTACTCATCCAAGAGGAGCAAAAAAGCGCCCTTTCAATCGAGGAAGTATATGGCGTCGACACGACAAAAAAAGAGTACTTTCAAACGCAAATCGCCATTTTAAAATCGAATCATATTGCAGATAAGGTCATTAGAGAGTTGAACCTCACCCAATTACCTGAGTTCACAAGCTCAGGGGGGGTAAATAAAAAAATCGACCAAATAAAGTCGATTCCTTTTGTTCAAGACCTACTGAATGTTGCACCAAGCCCAAAAGAAACCGCCCAGTTTTCAGAGTCCTATTATCAGGCACTTCAAGCTTTCAGAAGTAAACTCGATATTGAGCCAGTACGTAACACCCAATTAGTCAGAATTCGCTTTCGTTCTACCGATCCTAAGCTTGCGATGACAATCGCCAACGCGGTCGGCCAAGCCTATATTGACGCAAATTTTGAAGCCAAATTGGTCGTTACACAAAATGCGGCTACTTGGTTGACAAATAACTCTCAAAAATTGGAGGAGCGATTACGTAACTCGGAGCAAGCGCTGCAAGAATTCTTGTTAAAAGAAGGGTTGATCGATATAAACGGTATTGATGAAATTTACGCAAATGAGCTAGAAGAACTCACTCGCAAGCTGAATATCACTGTTAATAAGCGTATTGAAGCGCAGACGTTAATCCAACTGTTACGACGTAAATCTTCGCAAAGTTTAGACAGCTTGTTGTCAATTGATGAATTCGCTAATCAAGCGCAAATCCGCGATCTAAAATTGTCGGAAGCACAGGCAGCCAAAAATCTCTCTGAACTGGCACAGCGCTACGGACCTAAACATGATCGAATGATTCAGGCGAAAGCACAGCTTGCTGAAATTCAATCAAGAACCCAGCAACTCATCCGTGACATTTCCTTCAGTAAGCAACAAGACCTTCTTGCTGCAAAAGCGCAAGAGGACATGCTTCGAGCAGAACTCGATAACAAAAAGTCAGACTTCCAATCGTTAGGGTCACAAAAAGCGCGTTACGAACAGTTAAAACGCGAGGTTGAATCCAATAAGGCACTCTATGAAGCGTTCTTAAATCGTGAGAAAGAGACCAACGCCACCAGCGACTACAAGAATGTCACTGCTCGCTTTACTGATAAAGCCATCATTCCTCTATTCCCGGTGGCACCACAACGAATCAAACTGGTACTGATTGCCACCTTTTTTGGCTTTGCCATTGCTTGCGCTCTAGTCATCATCTTAGAAACGATGCGAGAAGTTATCCGAAGCACAGCTGATGTGCAGGAAAAACTTGGTGTTACGTGTTTAGGTGTGATTCCTATGGTCAAAAAACGCAATTTGCGTAAAAACGGCGTCAGTTATAGCGCGTATTTAGATGATGAAGAAAAACTATTTAGTGAAGCTTGCCGCTCGGTCAGAACCTCGCTTCTGCTCAGATTAACCAACACGAAGCAAAAGATATTGCCCTTTACCTCTGCTATTCCAGAAGAAGGAAAAACATCGACCAGTATCAATATGGCGGTGTCGTTTTCAAAAATGGAAAAGGTGTTGATCATCGACTGCGATTTACGTCGACCTTCCATCGCAAAGCGATTCGGTATTGCTGAATCAAGCCCTGGCTTAACGCATATCCTGACGATGGATACGCCAATCAAAGATTGTGTTACACATATAAAAGAAGCCAACTTAGATGTATTACCGGCCGGCCTAGTTCCGCCAAACCCACAGGAATTACTGGCTTCTGATCGCTTTAAAAAGTTGCTCGAACATTTTCAAAATAAGTATGACCGAATCATTATCGACACACCGCCCCTATTGTCAGTGAGTGACGCACTTATTCTTGGTAAGTATGCCAATGGTCTGATCACCGTCATTCGCTCAGAATCAACAAAATCATCACTGGTTAACCTTGCGTTATCTAAACAAATACAACACTCAGTTCCATCTCTTGGCGTCTTAATCACACAAGCCAAGGCCAAGGAAGGAGAGACGCTTTATGTCCAGAAATACGCCTACTAACGTAAACCTATCTTGGTACCAAACGTTGAAAAGCCAAGAACAGCCGGTATTGATCTATCAAATGGGCAAAGTAGGTTCGAGTGCATTAGAGCATTCCATTCCTAACTCGATTCACTTGCACGACCTTATGACCGTCGATGCGCAAAAACAAATATCCCCCGTTAGAGCGCAATTGCATAAGCCTCAGATCAATGCGTTAAAGCGACGACTAAAGCGTATAACGATGAGCCATATGTTAAAGCGCAAGAAAAAAGTTCGAATTATCTCTCTGGTGCGTGAACCGATCGGACGAAATGTCTCAATGTTCTTTCAAGCACTTCCTTTTTGGATGGCGGACAAATATCTAAAGGATGACAGCGCAATACGTACCGAACGACCGCAATTACTCCAAGAAGCATTTGATAAGCACATGAATCATCAATATGCGCTGCAGTGGTTTGACAACGAGATCAAACAACTAACAGGGATTGATGTGTTTAACGAGTCTTTTAATCACGAAGTAGGCTATCAAACATACCATAACAATAACTTCTCACTGTTGGTCATTCGAAGTGACAAGCTAACGAAGGCTAACTCCGCAGTTGAAGACTTTTTAGGTTACCCCGTGGATGTTGTTTATGAAAATCAATCAGACAACAAATGGTACTCGCCACTAATGAAAGAATTCAAAACGCAATTTCAACCTACACCCGAGTACGTTGAAGAAATGTTCTCATCAAAATTAGCACAACGTTTCTTTTCAAACTCTGAAATCCTATCACTCAAGGAAAAGTATTTAAATGAAAATACTACACATAATCAATGACTTATCTAGCAATGGTGGAGCACAGCGCTTTCTTGTAGATCTAGTAGTCCAGCATATGCCTCAATATAAAATACGAGTTCTCATTCTTAATCCAGACAATGATTTCGAGGAAAAACTGAAAGAAAGTGAAGTGACGTGCTATGTTTGGAAGTCACTGTCTCTAATTGAAAAATGGAAAATACTCCAATGGCCAGATTTGGTACATAGTCATTTATTTCCTTCTATATACCTCGCTCTATTTTCCTTTGGAAAAAGGAAAATACAAACAGAACATAACACAACTAATCGACGCAGGGACTATCCATTATTTAAGTTTATGGAGCACCTTCTTTATATGAGCAATGACAAAACTATTTGCATCACTCACAAGGTTCAAGAAGCATTAGTTAAATTCATACCAGCATACAAAGACCGCTATGAAGTAATATTCAATGGTGTAGATCTTCATCGATTCTCTAGACAACCTAAATTATATAAGGCGCTAGAAAAAAAAGGAGTTATAAACATAGGAATGGTTGGTAGGCTTCATCACTATAAGGACCACGATACATTAATATGTGCAATAGCTAAATTACCAGAAAACTACCACCTCCATCTAGCTGGAGACGGAGAAAAAAAACAAGTTCTTAGAAAAAAAGCAAAAGATTTGAACTGCGATCATCGTATACATTGGTATGGTATCACATCTGACATTCCTCGATTCTTATCTAGTCTCGATCTGTATGTGCAATCTTCAAAAGTAGAAGGTTTTGGTCTTGCGGCTGTAGAGGCTATGGCTGAAGGGTTACCAGTTCTAGGCTCGGACGTCCCCGGACTAAATGAAGTAATCGGAGATAAAACTTATTTATTTAAACAAGGTCAATCCGATGACTTAATAACAAAAATACTTCACATAGTGGGTAGTAAAAGCTCCTATGAAGCTGCTTCCTGTTTTTTTGTCGAACGTTGTAACCAGTTTACTTTGAATAACTTTAGGAACAGCTATTACAAAATTTATGATGAACTTTGTACCGATAAATAACCAAACTCCGATAATAGCTGCGTGCTTACTAACATTGTTCTTTATTCCTATGAAGTTTCGTGCTGGAGGAATAGCGCTAGCCCCTTCTGACATCGCAAGCCTTTTGTCCATTGGTTTTACTGCATTAGTGGTATTGGAAGGAAAAGCTGAAAAACTCATGCATCCCTGTATGGGGTTCCTCCTATTGTTCACTGGGTATGTGTTCATAAATGGTCTGCTAAATCGCGTCCCTTTAATGCCGCTAGTTATAGAAACTGTGCAATGGTTAGCGATTTTGTGCCTACTGAGCCTAATGTACGCCTATGGCGTGTTTGATGACGAACGGGTAATGGTTTATTTCACGTATCTGTTGTTTTTCATCTGTACGCTCGTTGCCTTATGGCACTTTGCTCAGGGCTATCAAAGCGGGTTTAAGTTACTCGGGGTAAGTAAATACGGGTTCGGTGTACTGTGCTCACTACTGTACCTTTATCGAGATAAAATTCGCGCTTTCCACCTTTTGATGCTCGTAGCTTTAGTATTACTGGTGTTATCACAAGAAAGAAAAGCGCTACTTGGTTTTTGTCTGCTTTTCTTCTTTGACCAACTGCTCGTAAAAAACTTAATGAGAAAATCGCTCAGCGAAACGTACACGTGGGCGATTTTATTAGCCTTGAGCTTCATTGTGTTTACTGCCGTCACAACCACACTCTACGTTGGGTTTGAAACTCTAGCAGACACATTGGAAATAACCCAAGAAGACGTCTTATTTGCCAACCAAAGTGAAGCGCGCTGGGTATCGAATCTTCATAGAAAACTTTTACTTGCCAATGGGCTAGATATTTTACTTCAACACCCGGTGTTAGGTGTCGGCGCGAAAATGTTACCCAACTTTATGATCAGTTACTTTAACTATGATGAGCTGGCGATCTACACCCACAACTTTGTGTTAGATACCGCAATTGAATACGGATTGCTTGGTATCGGTCTGCTGTTTGGTGGTTATTTTCTTTTTATTCGCTTTTGCTTCCGTAGTCTTAATGAAAACAGAAAAAGCCTATTACTTGCGATATACGCCCTCATCATGGTGTTTTTCGTTGCGGTAAACACCACCATAATTTTAATACTCTTATTACCCGTCATGATCAGCATGAGCAACGACTCAAGGGCCATTGCTCATACTTTTCCGGTAAACCATCACCACGAATATGAATAATCAAGGATAGGATAGATGAAGTATTCAATCTCTCGACAATTTGAAAAGAACCGAGAACTCCAAGCTGATAATTTTGTTTTAGTTTACCAAATGGGCAAAGTTGGCTCCTCATCAATTGAGCACACGCTAGGGGAGAAAAATATCCCGAGCTATCACATCCACACCTTTGATGATCACGAAGAATTTCACATGTATCACAATAAAAAAGACGTGAGTAAATTCTTCGACTTCCGAAACCGCGCACTCTATCGCTTAGTGCTCAAGCAGCGAAAACGTATCTTACAAAAACGCGAGCAGATTAAAATCGTTACGCTGGTCCGCGATCCAATCGCAACTGTCTTTTCTCGCTTCTTTCAAGATCTCCATTTGCAATTTATCGAAGGCAAAAAGAACGATGCAATTCACCGAGATATGGAAGTCACGTATCAGCACCTCGAGCATTGCTTTGATAACTATATCAATCTCAACTATTTTGCGGACTGGTTCGACAACGAGTTAAAGCGTAATTTCAATATCGATGTGATGCGCCAAGAGCTGGACAACACTCAACCTTTCTTCACATTCCAGAACGCTCAGGCCAACGTCATGCTAATCAAATGCGAACAGCTCAGTTCTCTTGATAAAGAAATCGGTGAGTTTCTTGAGTTGCAAGACTTCGTGCTAAAAAACAGCAACGAAGCGAAAAACAAGTGGTACTCCAATATCCACCAACACTTTAAGAATCACTACGACTTCTCAAAACTGTTCTATATGTACGATCTTCCCTTGTATCGCCACGTTTATTCAGAGCAAGAGCGTGATGCTTTTAAACACAAATGGATGCAAACACCAGGGACAAAATCATCATGAAGAAAGTACTCCATGTTACAGAAGCGTTTGGAGGTGGCGTTCAAACCGCCCTCTATAGTTATGTTCACTCATCCAGAGACGAGCCATATCAACATTTCTTGCTAGCCAGAGCCCGAGAAAACGACTTGACCAATGAGAACAACCACCACATTTTCGTACAGACAAAGTGGGTAGAAGGCGGCTTGCTTCAATTTATTCGCGATGCAAACCACATGATTGCATCACTTGCTCCCGACGTCGTGCATTTGCACTCGAGTAAAGCGGGATTTCTCGGCCGATTTCTAAAGCTTGGCAAGGCACGCTTGGTTTACACACCGCACTGTTATGCCTTCGAACGTGAAGATATCTCAGAGCTTGCACGCCAGATCTATAAAGCACTAGAGAAAGTAAAACTGAGCAAAATTGATGTGGTTGCAGGCTGTAGCCAACGAGAGTGTGACCTAGCCATTAGCATTGGTGCGAAACGTGCCGAACTGCTCAACAACTACGTGTCTTATCAAAGTGAAGATCGTATAGAGCGAAACAAGCAAGAAGCGCTGAAGCTCGTTGTACTTGGTCGTGTCGCGCCCCAAAAAGATCCTCAGTTTCTTATCAGCACATTGCAGTTCCTTAATCGGTATGCACTTAACCGCCCGATAGAGATCACATGGATAGGTGGCGGTGACCACGTACTCGAACAGAAATTACGTACTGAAAATGTGGATGTAACGGGTATGCTGCCTCGCGATGAGGTAGTTGAAAAGCTCAAGGGTTCAGACCTTTATCTACACACTGCAGCATGGGAAGGGATGCCGTTAACCATTCTAGAAGCATCCAAGTTACATCTTCCTATGGTTATTCGGAGCATCGGCGCAACCAAAGATCTCAACTACCCGTTTTTAGCGCTCACACCTGAAGAAATGGCCAAGCAGATCGCGCATAGTGTCAATCATTATGAAGACATCGATTTTCGCCAATATACAGCAGAATTAAACGATGCCTTCAGTGAAGAAAAACAGCGCCTCGCACTCAATAAACTTTACGGTTAAATGCCCCTATGTTTCACACTGTTCAACAAAAATTACTGTTGATGCCCAGCGGTAAAAAAAGCTTGTTATCTACCGGATTAAAAACCGCAATCACGCGTGTGTTGAGTGCGCTATTTGCTTTTTTACTGACTCTGATTGTATCGAAGACCAGTGACGCTTCGACGGCCGGTCAATTCTTCTTTTTATTCAACCTAGTCTCGCTACTCGCTATCGTTTCTCAGCTAGGTTTTGATGTCTCGTTAGTTCGTTACAATGCGATCGCTTTTAATAACAAAGAGAAGCTTGAACAAAGCCAAAACTATAAAACCGCACTTTATCGAAGTATGGCATTTTGCTTGCTCGCCATAGGCGTTTTGTTGGCAGGGTTTAATCTGTTTCCAGAACAGCTAAACCAGACTCAATCACCAATGTATGCGATTACTTTATGCTTGCTTTGCATACCTTTCTTGGTGCTTGCGCAAACCAACAGTCGGGTGCTTCAAGCATGTAGAAAAGTTGTATCATCTCTGTTTGCGTTGCAGCTTGGGGTAAGCATGTTGATGGTCATTTTTGTCTTTGCCCTAGACTATATCGGTCAGCAAAATATCAACAATCTAATGACCGCACTGCTTTTAGCGAGCATAGGTGTCGCGGTCATATCTAGTGCCAATTGGCTTGGCTCAGATCAATATCAAACATCGGCTTTCGTACCAAACAAAAAAATGGTCTCTTCTGCCAAGCAAGTCTGGGTTGGCAGTATCTTCACGAATGTTCTTCAATGGGGAAGCCTTGTTATTACGGGCTTTTTTATCTCAACAGCGGAACTCGGTTTGTTAGCCGCAGCCCAACGTACATCACTACTGATTGGCTTCGTGCTGATTACCATTAACTTTGTGGTCGCCCCGATGTTTGCCTCTCTCTACAAAGAGCGTCAAATGCGCAAACTGCAGAACCTGAGCCGCTTGGCGTGCCGAGCTAATGTTGGTTTAGCGATTGTACCCGTAATTATTTGCACCCTCTTCCCCGAGTTTGTAATGCAGTTTTTTGGTGAGGAGTTTCTCGCCGCGGCGCCACTATTAGTCGTCCTTTCTCTGGGGCAGTTAGTCAATGTTGCGACTGGTTCAGTAGGTTTTTTATTATTAATGAGTGGTCATGAGAGAACCATGAAATACATTACAATTTCCTCCGGTACGGTGTCCATCTGCCTACTTGTTACGCTTTGCCAAATGTTTGGGGTGATTGGTGCAGCGTGGGCAATGGCAATTGGCATGGCTATCCAGAATTTAGCTGCACTGTACTTTGTAAAACGTTACTTAGGCTTCTTTCCAATAGGTTAATTATGGCTTTAATACTGGCACGCACGAGTTTTGTTTTAGTCCTGATGCTAACCGCTTCACTCTCTTTGTGGAAAAGCTCTGACCTACACCATACTGCTTACCTGCAAATGGAAACCTACTTAGGCGGATCAAGTACGCTTCACTTTACTTTCAGTTTATTGATCGGCTTTTTATCGGTCTTCACGTTCCCTTCTCTGGTGAGCTCGAATAAAACCGACGTTTTTGGGATTCGTCTTTTGCTACTGCTGTTGGCTATCGTTTCAATGGAAGAAATAAGCCAACTTTTTATTCCAAATCGATCATTTAGTTTTGATGATCTCAGCACCAACTGGATAGGCGTTATCTCAGGTTACTTTAGTGCCAAGTTAATTCGCTTCATCCGCACTCGATCGTTCTAGTAATACAGGAATCTCTGGGGGATTTGGGTATATAATTACGCCAAACAACCAGACTAACGAGTACATCATGCCATCTCATCCAACCAAGATTACTTTTTTTGAATTCTTAACCCCGTTGATCACGTCAGGCAAAAAGACGATAACGATTCGAGATGAATCAGAAAGCCATTACGTTCCCAATACAGAAGTCGAAGTTTTTACCTTAGAAACGGATCGTAAAGTCTGCGATATCAAGATACGTTCTGTAGAACCACTTCACTTTGAAGATATTAATGAGTTTCATGCAGAACAAGAAGCCATCGAACTACCAAAACTCAAGCAGTTAATTCGAGAAATCTACCCAAATACCGACACGCTCTTTGTTATTGAGTATGAGCTGATTAAATAACCCACAACAAATACTAGACGACTGGTCTAATTCATTCTATAGTACACTCCATGAACGCAAAGACGAATGACACACGCCAACATATTCTCGACGTCGGATACGAGTTGATCGTAAACCGAGGGTTCACGAGTGTTGGTCTTTCAGAGCTGTTAAAAAAGGCCGCAGTGCCAAAAGGCTCGTTTTATCATTACTTCAAGTCCAAAGAACAATTTGGTGAAGCGATGATTCAAGACTACTTTACTAAGTATTTTGAGCGTTTAAACGCACGCTTTACCAATACTGAATTGAGTGGCTACCAACGCCTAATGAGCTATTTTGAAGAAATGGTCAAAGTAGAAGACGACGTGTGTAATGCGAACAAATGTTTATTGGTCAAGTTAAGTGCAGAAGTCTCCGATCTCTCTGAGTCAATGCGCTTGGCATTACGCCAAGGAGCAGACAAAACCATTCAAGCGATAGCGGATTGCATAGACATCGGCGTTCAAGATGGCTCAATCCCCAATGGTGACAGTGCGTTATTAGCAAGGCAGATATACTACCTTTGGAATGGCGCTAGCTTGCTGAACAAACTTTATCAAGATCAGGCAGCATTGACGCAAAGTCTGACCTATACTCAACACTTACTGCAGAATACGCGCACTTGTCCATAACAGGCGGCGTGGAAGCAGAATGAACACCCTACACACGTTTCACTGTCAGAAAAAGCGTCAGTGTTAACACAGTAAACCTTCCCGCTTTAAATAAGCGGGATATTTTGAAACAAATACTAGACGACCGGTCTAATCAACAAGTGAGATAGATATGACTAACGCAACAAATCGCAGAATCGTACTCGCGTCACGTCCCCATGGTGCACCGACACAAGAAAACTTTCGTTTAGAAGAGGTAACGAAACCGACTCCGAGAGAGGGTGAAATGCTATTGAGAACGGTTTATTTATCTCTAGATCCATACATGCGTGGTCGCATGAGTGATGCCGAATCATACGCTGACCCTGTTGCAATTGATGACGTAATGGTCGGTGGTACAGTTTGTCAGGTAGAAACATCAAACCACCCAGATTACGAAGCGGGTGAATGGGTTCTTGCTTACACTGTTGGCTGGCAAGACTACGCTATCTCAACTGGTGAGATGGTCATTAAACTTGGTAAAGAACCGCAAAACCCTTCTTACGCGTTGGGCGTTGCAGGTATGCCAGGATTTACCGCGTACATGGGTTTACTCGACATTGGTCAGCCCAAACCAGGGGAAACCATCGTGGTAGCAGCTGCTACGGGGCCTGTAGGCGCAACAGTTGGTCAAATTGGTAAAATCAAAGGTTGTCGAGTTGTTGGTATAGCAGGCGGAGAAGAAAAATGCCGTTACGCTAAAGAGGTGCTTGGTTTCGATGAGTGTATTGATCACAGAGCTGAAGACTTTGCAGAACAACTGAAAAATGCCTGTGACAAAGGTATCGATGTTTACTTCGAAAACGTAGGTGGCAAAGTATTCGAGGCTGTAATGCCACTTCTGAATACAAATGCGCGTATCCCACTTTGTGGTTTGATTTCTCAGTACAACGCGACAGAGCTGCCTGAAGGTACCGACCATCTTCCATTACTAATGGGTAAGCTCCTGACCAAACGAATCAAGGTGCAAGGCTTCATCATTTTTGATGATTACGGACATCGTTACGGTGAATTTGCGCAAGATATTAATCAATGGTTGGCAGAAGGAAAGATCCAATACCGCGAACATCTAGTACAAGGACTGGATAATGCGCCAGAAGCATTCATCGGTCTGTTGGAAGGTAAGAATTTCGGCAAGCTTGTAGTACAGATTAACGACCCATTATAAAAAGGGATATGTAAATGATTAAACTTCACCACCTCAATCAGTCTCGTTCAAAGCGCATCATTTGGTTACTTGAAGAGCTAGATGTAAATTACGAGATTGTACCCTATGTCCGTGATTCCGTGACCTTCATGGCACCGCCAGAACTAAAAAGTGTTCACCCATTAGGAAAGTCACCTGTTCTTGAAGATAACGGCGAGATTATCATTGAGTCAGGTGCAATGACCGAATATTTGATTGAGAAATACAGTGACGGAGCCTTTGCTCCTGAGCGTGGTACAAAAGCACACACAGAATATTTGCAATGGATGCACTTTGCAGAAAGCTCTGCAATTTTACCTATGCTGCTAAAAATCTTCGTAAGCAAAGAGCCAAATGAAACTCAGTTTTTATCAGGCTATGCCGACAAGGAAGCAATGAATGTACTAGGCTACTTCGAGCAATCCTTAGAAGGCAAAACTTACCTAGTAGAAGAGCGTCTGACTGGCGCTGACATCATGATGTCTTTCATTGTCGAATTGGTTCAAAAGTTTGGTTTAGTTAATCACTTCCCTAATATTGAACGTTATGGGAAACAGCTCGCGACACACCCAGCATTTGCAAAAGCTGAACAACTTGAAGTGAAGTACTCTTAATTACTTCCCCCCTTTCGCCCCTTTGATCACACGTAAAACTTCATTTAAGGGGCGATATTACTAGCATCGCAGACACGCTAACTGGATAGCGCTCCCCCCAGTCAATCGCTTTCGAGAACGCCGATTGTTATGTCAATCAAGCTAATGTAGTAAATTTCTGATTCTAATATAGTTTCGACCATAGTCACCATCTATTGAATTGATAAGCAATATCAGTTTTCTCCCCCAGCTTTTCCGTAATAACCTCCTCTACAGTTTCTAAGGTATTGAACCCTGGAGGGGGAAGAAAAATGACAAACAAGAAATTGACTACAGCAGCAGGCTGCCCTGTCGCACATAACCAAAACGTTATGACTGCAGGTCCTCGTGGCCCTCAACTATTACAAGACGTTTGGTTCCTTGAAAAATTGGCACACTTTGACCGCGAAGTGATCCCTGAGCGTCGTATGCACGCAAAAGGTTCTGGTGCTTACGGTACGTTCACAGTAACGCACGACATCACAAAATACACTCGCGCTAAGATCTTCTCTGACATCGGCAAAAAAACAGAACTATTCGCTCGCTTCACTACTGTAGCTGGTGAGCGCGGTGCAGCAGACGCAGAACGTGACATCCGTGGTTTCGCACTAAAATTCTATACTGAAGAAGGTAACTGGGACTTGGTTGGTAACAACACACCAGTATTCTTCCTACGTGACCCACTAAAATTCCCAGACCTAAACCACGCAGTAAAACGCGACCCTCGCACTAACATGCGTAGCTCTACCAACAACTGGGATTTCTGGACATCACTACCAGAAGCATTCCACCAAGTGACTATCGTAATGAGTGACCGTGGTATCCCAGCTTCTTACCGTCATATGCATGGGTTTGGTAGCCACACATTCAGCTTCATCAACGCAGAAAACGAGCGTTACTGGGTGAAATTCCACTTCAAAACTCAGCAAGGCATCAAGAACCTGACTGACCAAGAAGCAGAAGCGATCGTAGGTAAAGACCGCGAAAGCCATCACCGTGACCTTTACGAAGCGATTGAGCGCCAAGACTTCCCTAAATGGAAGATGTACGTACAGATCATGCCTGAGCTAGAAGCGGATGAAGTCAACTTCAACCCATTCGACCTAACACGTGTATGGTCTCAAAAAGATTACCCACTGATCCCAGTTGGTGAGTTCGAACTGAACCGTAACCCAGAAAACTTCTACGCAGAAGTTGAGCAATCAGCGTTCAACCCAGCTGCAGTCGTACCTGGTATCGGCTTCTCTCCAGATAAAATGCTACAAGGTCGTCTGTTCGCTTACGGCGATGCTCAGCGTTACCGTCTAGGTGTGAACCATCATCAAATCCCAGTGAACGCACCTCGTTGCCCTGTTCACAGCTACCACCGCGATGGCGCAATGCGCGTTGATGGCAACTTTGGTTCAACACTGGGTTACGAGCCAAACTACAAACAAGAATGGGCAGAGCAACCAGATTACTCTGAGCCACCTCTACGCATCAATGGCAACGCTGATCACTACGATCATCGTGTAGACGAAGACTACTTCAGCCAAGCGGGTGACCTATTCCGTCTGATGAGCGAAGAGCAACGTCAAACTCTGCTCGATAACACAGCTCGCGCAATGGACGGTGTACCAGAGTTCATCCAACAGCGCCACGTTCAACACGCATACCAAGCGGACGAAGCGTACGGCAAAGGTCTTGAAATTGCACTAGGCTTAAACAAGTAAGCGAACGCTGTGATCGTCACGCTGTGTGATTAAAAGACATAAAAAAGGAGGTGCTCTACAGCACCTCCTGATTTCAAATCACTAATCCTTAATCAAAAGTCATAAACCATGCTCAAGGAGGTTCATTATGATTAACTTAGATTTCTTTAAGCTCTTTGATACCAAAGAACTGTTTATCTATTACTGATTCATCAACTACTGATTTTTAGCGACCGCTTTGATCAGTACTGATGTATCCATGCGACCTAAACCATCACGTTGAAGGTCTGCGTATTGCTCATCCACTTTCTTAGTCAGTGGAAGTTCTAGACCCACTCGCTCAGCTTCTTGCAGACAGAAACCTAAGTCTTTGCGCATCCAATCAATAGCAAAGCCAAAATCGAACTTGTCTTCAGCCATCGTATTTGCGCGGTTTTCCATCTGCCAAGAACCTGCAGCGCCATGCTTGAGTGTTTCTACAACTTGAGCAATGTCCAAGCCTGATTTTTGTGCTAGCAACAAAGCTTCACTCAGACCTTGTAAAACGCCTCCAATACAGATTTGGTTTACCATCTTACAGCGTTGACCCTGACCGTTTTCACCCAGTAGCGTCATCTGCTTCGCGTACACATCCATCGCCGGAGACACACGGTCAAAAATGCTTTGTTCACCACCACACATGATGGTTAGAACACCATTTTCTGCGCCCGCTTGACCACCAGAAACTGGCGCATCAATAAAGTGATTACCGTACTTAACACACGCTTCAGCCAGCTCAACCGCTAGGTCTGCAGAAGTGGTCGTGTGATCGACTAGCACTGCGTCCGCTTTCAAGCCGACCAGAATGCCCTCTTCACCGTAAACAACGCTACGAACGTCATCATCATTACCCACACAGGTAAAAACGATGTCACAGCCTTCTGCCGCTTCACGTGGTGTTTCACAAGCTATGCCTTGGTATTCTTCAGCCCATTTGTCGGCTTTCGCTTTTGTGCGGTTGTATACTTTGGTTTCAAAGCCCGCTTTACTTAGGTAACCAGCCATTGGGTATCCCATCACACCCAGACCAATAAATGCTACTCGTTGTTTTTCCATTGCACGCTTCCCTTAGTTCACCTGACTGAAATGTTTCGTAACATGCTACTAAAGAATTGAAATCATTACTCGTGATTTCTCTTTCCTCGGTCTCGATGATCCTGCATTGCAGTCCGTTTATTGCGCCTTCTACCCCCCTTTACTTGACGATTAGCGTAACAGTCAAAGCACTTACAAAGGTTCACTACTGCTTAGCGTGGAACATCGCTTGCCCACTCTTGTCCTTGTTCGACCAGAAATTGATGTTGAACTGAGCATCATCGCTCATCTCAATGCGGTGCCAGTACTGCGGTGGACTGGTAGCAAACTGGCCTGCATTAATCACCACCACTACTTCTGCTTCTGTGGCATTTTCATCAGCAAAGCCGTAGTAAGTCACTTGCCCTTCCATGACGCACAGCTGCCCAAACACACCCTCAGCGGTATTGTGATGAGTCAGTAGCGCTGGTGGCACATTGTCTTTAGTGAAGAAAGGCGTTGAACGTTGAGCAGTCCAGTCTTTAGGAATTCGTAGATGCGACATAATAATACCCTCTCTAATTACAATTCTTTTCGTTTAAATCGGTTAAGCCTGACCGGCTTGAGACAACTCTCGAAGCAATGGAAATGCTTGCGTAACTTGTTCTCCCGTCACGACGAAGCCCATGAGTCGGCTATTTTCATCTTCTGCTTTCGCGGCAATGCCAGTTTGAGAAATTTGCACGCTCCAGTTCGTCACCGAACTAAAATCGCCTGCCAATTGAATTGGGTAGCTCGGCGTTTTGACCTTTACCATCATAGGCGGTAGTTTCAACTCTGCTTCTTGCCCCAGTAGTTGTTTGCCCAAAGCATTGGCACTTAGCACGATCGGTTGGAGGTACGGCATCATTCGACCTTGGATCTCAGCACAATCGCCTAATGCGAACACATTGGCTGCTGATGCCTGTAATCGAGCATCCACCTCGATGCCTTTATTGACACTCAACCCACAAGCCTTCGCTAACCAAGTGTTAGCACGTAAACCCGCAGCTGAAATCACTACATCGGCTTCGATTTCCTTACCTTTGCTCAAGCTTGCCACCAGCGAATCATCCGAGTGATTGATCGCGACAACTCCAGTCTCTAAGGCAAGTTGAATACCTTGCTGCTTAAGTTGATTCTCCAGCGGCAATGCAACAAATTCAGGAATCAAGTTAGCGAGCAAACGGGGATTTGGCTCAACCACCGTAACGGCTTTACCACTGGTTGCAAGATCCATGGCGATCTCGACGCCGATCAAACCACCACCCATTACTAGAATTCGTTCCGCGCGGCTAATTTGCTCTTCCGCTAATTGATACTCTTGTAGCGAGTTCAGCGTTATCACCTCAGGTGCTGCACCACCAGATATTGGCGGCACAAAGGCTTTCGCGCCTGTCGCAAACACCAGTTTGGAATAAGGATAGGTTTGGCCGTTGGCGACCACTTGCTGAGCTTGCACGTCGACATGCTCAACCTTGGTATGGGCGAACAGTTCGATGTTGTGTTCCTGTGCAAACGCCTCACCACTTTTAACTACCAAGTCTCGGGCAGTTTGCTTGTTACTGAATACATGACTCAAATCGGGCTTGTTGTATTCCGCGCCATCATCAGCAGTAAACACTTGCAGCGGAATATGTGCGTCCATTCGACGCACTGTTTTCACCAATTGGTAAGCCGCAAAGCCGCTACCAATAATCACAATAGGTGCTTGCATATTCCCTCCTAACCGTTGTATTCAACGAAAACGTCTTTACCCAAGTGACATTCTGGGCACAAGAAGTAATCTGGCACTTCCGACCAAGCTGTACCCGGTTCAACACCTTGGTTAGGCTCACCTTTAGCTGGGTCGTACACCCAATTGCAAACCGTACAAACCATGCATTGACAATCTGCGGGATGTGCCTCGGTACTAGGGTTACTAGGAGCAGCATCTACTACCGCCTGTGTTGTAGCTGGCGCAGCAGGTTGTGATTGAACTTGTGGTGCAGACGCAGCAATTGCCGGAGAAATAACAGGACTTGTCAGGTCATGCTTTGCCCATAATTTCGCGATGTTTTGACCATGTTCGCGACATTCACGCATCGCTTTACCATCTGGTCGCCATTTGGTTTTCAAACTCACTGCGGTTTCAAAGCCTGCGTCAGTCAATCGAGCATGGATACGATCTACCGCACCACCGTTCCAACCGTAGCTACCAAACGCAGCGGCTTTCTTCGCTTTGAAGCGCAGACCGGTAATTTCTTCTAGCATGCCTGCGATCTTCGGCATCATGACGTTATTCATCGTAGAAGAGCCAACCAAGATGCCTTTTGAGCGGAATACATTAGCGAGAATTTCATTCTTATCATGCTTAGAGACATTAAAGACTTTGACCGCCACGCCAGGATCGACATCGTGAATACCCTGCGCGATTGCATCGGCCATCATTCGGGTGTTGTTTGACATAGAATCGTAGAAAATCGTAATGCGATCTTCTTGATAATTGTCTGCCCACGCCAAGTATTGCTCGATGATTTGAACTGGATTATCGCGCCATACAATACCGTGTGACGTTGCGATCATGTCGACAGGCAAATTAAAGCTCAGCACTTCTTTGATTTTTGCGGTTACCAAGCTGCTGAATGGCGTTAGGATGTTTGAGTAGTAACGCAAACACTGTTCCATCAACTCATTTTGATCCACTTCATCATTGAATAAGCGTTCATCGCAGTAGTGCTGACCAAATGCGTCATTGCTGAATAACACTGCATCGCCAGTTAGGTAAGTCATCATGCTGTCTGGCCAATGTAGCATCGGCGCTTCCACGAACACCAATTGCTTACCGTTGCCAATATCAATGCTGTCGCCTGTTTTTACGGTTTTGAAGTTCCACTCAGGATGGTGGTGATGACCCACAATCGAATCAATCGCCGCTTCTGTACAGTAAATTGGCGTGTTCGGAATCTTCTCCATCAATGCCGACAATGCGCCCGAGTGATCTTCTTCAGCATGGTTTACTACGATAAAGTCGATAGACTTAAGGTCGATTTCCATCTCTAAATTTTGGATGAATTGTTGACTGAATCGATGATCGACCGTATCAATCAATACGGTTTTCTCTTCACGAATTAAATAACTGTTGTAGCTGGTACCTTTTGTCATTTTGTATTCTGTACCGTGGAAGTCTTGAACTTCCCAATCGCGTTGACCTACCCAGTGGATGTTGTTTTTTACGTGAATTGTCATAATTACTACCTTGAATGACGGGATAAACAAAAATAATTTCTTCTTGTATTGCACTGGGCGTGCCAACTTTTAATTGCTATATATTTCAATATCTTAATTAAAACCCAACTTTAATGACTGTCATTTAGACACAGTTGAAAATAGTCATTTAGACACTACAATAGTCATATTGACACAATCGGTATTGGCTATGACTTCTTTAATCGCGCAATGGCTACACATCACGCAAGATCTTAACTCGGCGCTCACTCAACAGGCTCGCTTCGATACGTTATTAACCACGATTCGAGAGGTATTGAAGTGTGACTCTTCTGCCCTTCTTTTATATGAAGACCAGCACTTTAAACCTTTAGCAATCAATGGATTGGCGAAAGAAGTGCTTGGACGCCGTTTCTCTATTGAGCAGCACCCAAGATTAGAAGCCATTGCCCGAGCAGGCGACATCGTGCGCTTTCCCTCCGACAGCGACTTACCTGATCCATACGATGGCTTGATTCCAAACCACGATGACAAACTGCATGTCCATTCCTGCATTGGTTTACCTTTGCTGATCGACGATCAACTGATTGGTGCCATTACTATTGACGCCTTCGACCCCAACCAATTTGATGGGCTACGCAACCAAGAGTTACGTTTTGTCAGCGCGTTGGCAGCAGGTGGCCTACACACAGCACTCCTACTAGAACAACTAGAGACACAAGCGAGCCTGCCACGTGATTCTTACGCCGAGAAGCGCACCTTAAGTAATGAAATCATTGGCAACTCTCAGGGTATGAAGAATCTTCAAGAGCAGATTGATGCAGTCGCCGATACGGAGTTGTCTGTATTGGTCATGGGAGAAACGGGCGTAGGTAAAGAGTTGGTTGCCAGCGCTATTCACCATCGCTCTAGCCGCTCTAACAATACCTTGGTTTACCTCAACTGTGCGGCGCTGCCCGAATCGGTCGCGGAAAGCGAGTTGTTCGGCCATATCAAAGGCGCATTTACAGGCGCAATCAGCAATCGCAAGGGTAAGTTCGAACAAGCCGATGGCGGCACACTGTTTTTGGATGAAGTCGGCGAACTGTCGTTAGAGCTGCAAGCCAAGTTACTTCGAGCTCTACAATATGGAGACATTCAACGTGTGGGTGATGACCGCCATATTCGAGTCAATACACGCATTGTCGCCGCCACCAACCGTATATTGCATGAAGAAGTGACTGCTGGTCGCTTCCGAGCCGACTTATATCACCGCCTAAGCGTCTTCCCGCTTCATGTTCCACCTCTTCGTGAACGTGAAGACGATGTGGTGTTACTCGCAGGCTTTTTTGCCGAACGTTTAAGAAGCAAATTGGGATTGAACAGCATTCGTTTGTCCCCCACTTTGGTGCAGGCACTCAAAGACTATTCATGGCCAGGCAACGTGCGAGAGCTTGAACATGTCATTAAACGTGCTGGTGTTTTGGCAAAAGCGCGTACCCACGCCATGGATATTGAGTTAGTTGAGCAAGATTTTGACATCCGAACGCCGAATCAGAACATCAAGAACGTTGAAGAAACGGAACAAAAATCTCGGCTTGAGCTACCAGAAGGCGGATTAAAGCCTGCCACAGACGCCTTCCAAAAAGCGATGATTGTTCGAGTTCTGGAAGAGAACCAAGGTAACTGGGCAGCAACGGCACGTCAGCTTGAATTAGATAACGGCAATTTGCACCGATTAGCAAAACGGCTAGGGATAAAATAGACACTAACGAATATCACCTAATATGGCATATTCATCGCCAAATAAAGAGCCGATGCCCAACCGCTCACTCAGCCCACTATAAGTAGTGAGCTGAGTGCTCAGATAGAATAGCCACCTAAGTTTGACGGTATTTTCTTCTAAATTTTATTGTCTTGAACCACCTCACAGATTTAATAACCCTTAACAATAAACACAATAATAGTTAAGGTATTTTTATGAGCCAGATCTAATAAAATTAAATATATAGTATTTATTTTAAGAATCTAAACTTTCAAAGTTCATCATAATAAATACAACCTCTATGTATACACTTTACCTTCAAAAAACATCAAAATATAATCCCTTCGATAAAAACACTTAAATGAATTTAACTGTATAAAAGTGAGGAGAATAAAATATGGGATATGGGGCGACAGTATATTCATTAGATACTGAAAAGGTTTTTAACGTACTAAAGAATGAGCGTAATCCAGAGCTAGAAAAAGCCATCATGGAAAGGTGTCAAGACTCCTTTAAGGTGATTAATGAAATGCTGGAAAGTAGTGGCGAAAGCATCCGAGCTGAAGAGCTTCTTATGCAAATGTTGTCTGAAGAGATAAAATACAGTCACTTGGGTTACGCCTATGCTTACTTGCTTGAAGCTATATGTAAGATAACTGGTTATTACTTATCCAATAACTCTTGGTATCCTTGCGATGTAAACGATTTCTGCGATATTCCATTCACTAATACCGATTATCCTATAAAATTCCCATTCCCTGACGATTTCCCTGTTGTTTTTATGATAAAAAATCAAGATATTCACCAAGATAACGTTGACTTCGGAGGCTTATCAGAGCAACAAATATCTGAAGTCAAGAGCTGGTACACTCATGCAGTCGTAAACAATCGTGATTTGGTATTATTTTATTATTAATTTTAACTATTAATAAATTATCCAATAGTTAAAATAACAATAGAATATTAATAAAACTCTAGCTTAATATAAGCTAGAGTTTTATCTATTTAACTGAAATTTTTCTAATTTTAAAAACATTATATTTCACACCTAGTTTATAGACTCTGTGTATAGTGTGTTCAGAGGCAATGTGAACTCATAGGATCAAAATCAAGTTCTAATTTTTAGAAGAAAAACCGATCTGCTTGTGTCAAAATGCGCCATCCCAACCAAAAAGTCTTAATGTAATGAACTACCAAGCTGCTATTTTTGATATGGATGGTTTGCTCCTTGATACTGAGCGCGTCTGTATGCATATTTTCCAAGAAGCATGTGAAGCCCAGAACCTACCCTTCTATAAAGATGTTTACCTTTCAATCATTGGTCGCAATGCAGCGGGCATTGAAGTGATTTTTCGTAAAGCTTATGGGGATGATCTTGACCGCTTACACCAAGAGTGGCGCGACCGTTACGACGCTGTGGTTAAGCACCAAGCGATACCGGTAAAAGAAGGGGTGATTGAGCTGCTTGAGTGGTTGAAAGGCCAAGGGTTGCCAATTGCAGTCGCCACTTCTACAGCAAAAGAAGTGGCACAGAAGAAGTTGGAGTTAGCGGGCCTAAGCAAGTATTTCGACAACTTAACGACAGGCTGTGAAGTGTCACACGGCAAACCTGATCCAGAGATCTACCTGCTTGCAGCAAGTCGTCTAAGCGTAGATCCAACCAAATGTCTCGCCTTTGAAGATTCAAATAATGGCGTACGTGCTGCGGTAGCAGCGAACATGATCACTTATCAAATTCCTGATTTGGTTGAGCCTTGTGACGAAATAAAGCAATTAGGCCATACTGTCGCACCTTCACTGCATGATGTGTTGCATGCGTTAAAACAAACTCGCTAGGTCTACTTGTCGTCTGTTCTCTAGAAGCTCAGCAATTTAGCTGAGCTTCTTTCTTGAAACCTCTCCAATACCGTAAAACCAAACAATTCTGCCACCCGTTTAGAGAGATTATTTTCACCTTAACTCTGGCTAATCACGACTTTTGATTTAACTCACGCAATCGCATGAAATAAGGCATTTGAGTGATCAAATAGCGGAACTGACCAGTACAAACTTGCAACAAAACGTCAATATACCGATTGAAGCACGTTTTTGGAGTGAAAATTGGCTGATAATGAGAACTATTGGATAAGATCAATCCAAGTCAGCCTAAAATACAAAATGGAGAGTGTTATATGTCTTTACGTTTATTAGCAACAACCTTCGCATTAGTAGGAATGAGCTTTGGTGCCCAAGCCAGTGCCGAGTGTGAAGTGTCATTAGATGCTAACGATATGATGCAGTTTTCTACTAAAACATTGAGCGTACCAGCCACTTGTAAAGAGGTAAAACTAACGCTGAATCACACAGGTAAGATGCCAGCGCAATCGATGGGTCACAACGTGGTCATCTCTGACACAGCCAACCTACAAGCAGTCGGTACTGATGGCATGGCAGCTGGAGCAGAAAATAACTACGTAAAACCAAATGATGATCGCGTCTACGCTCACACAAAAGTAATTGGTGGCGGTGAAAGCACCAGCATTACGTTCAGTACTGAGAAAATGAAAGCCGGCGGTGACTATTCATTCTTCTGTTCGTTCCCGGGTCACTGGGCAATCATGCAGGGTAAATTTGAGCTAAAATAAAAGCTTTAGCCAAGCCAAAAGAAGACTCATTATAGGGAAGCCAAGGCTTCCCTTTTTGATAGATAAAATAGCAATTGAGAAAGGTCTAACACGTCTGGAAACGTGACCAAGAAACATAGCAAGTATGAAACCCTTGCTCCATTGAGATTAAGTTCTTTTGCGAAAAGTTATGGTTAAAAATCAGATTTTTATTTTGCCTTTCCGAAACACAACTAAATGATAAAAGTCATTCAATACCATGTAACTCTTTCCAGTTTCCTGGATGAACCACATAGCCGAACAGAGCATGCCCACCATAAACCAATTCAGTCCCTTCCGGTATCCACAGCATCTGACCTGGGTGCACAAAATGTGTTTCACCATTTGCGGTCAGCTCGAAACAGCCTTCAATCACGAAAATAACCTCATCATAAAGCACTGTCCAAGCCACTTTAGCGCCTTCCCATTTAGCAAAGCCTACGCCTATGTTTGGTGAAATTTCTGGGCTTAACGCCCTGGCAACATACGCCATTCCTGGCGTATCACCACGAACATTGAAATCTAGACTTTTACTATCAACAAGTTTGACTGGCTTCATAATTCACTCCGGCTTTGCCATTTTGCTAATTGGATACGCGTTTTTACTCCCAAACCTAAAAAAGGCTCTGGCGGATTCAAACAAGGCATTCCTGTCACTTGCTGTATGTCATCCAATGATTTAGATGTCGCACCAACGACATAGTCAGCTAACAGTGTTCCAGAAATGGTTCCCCACGCAGCACCAACACCATTGTCACAAGCGCTGGCATAAACACCTTCATCTAATTGACCGAAAAAGTTAGTAAAGTTACGAGAGATTGCATACACCCCACCCCATGTGTGAGTAAATGGTACGTCGGCCAGCTCGGGATAACGCGCCAGAAAGACCTGACGATGATCGTCGCGAATTTGTTCTCTGACTTTATCGTTCATGCTTGAGCCATATTTCGGCACGTGTTTGTAAGTATTGCGGATCAAAATACGTCGATCGGCGGTCATACGTAACGTCGTTCCCGCATGATCAGCTGGAGTTAACCCCCAATTCAGCTCACCTCCGTATCGTTGCATTTCTGCGTCGGTTAATGGACGCGTCCAGCTTGCAAACGTCATCACTGGAAGTAGTCTGTTTTTAAGATAACCAAACTCCCGAGTAAAAATGCTGGTCCCAAGCAGCAGTTCAGGGGTTTCAACAGAGCCACTATCTCCATGTAGTACCCAGCAACCGTTTTCTTTACTGAGCTTGCGGATTGGCGAGTTCTCTAACACCTCGACGTTCTCTGGAAGGCTTTCCCCTAGCCCACGCACCAAAGCAGCAGGTTGCATTAAATAACCACCTGGCGTGTAAATTGCGCGGCTGTAGTAGTTGGTTCCCAAGACTTTCGCCAGCTCACTGCCATTAACATGGAAGTATGGTTCGCCAAGGTCTTTCATTAGGTGCTCAAAGTGATCGAGATACGCTTCACCGCGCGCCCCTACGGCTCCTTGATATTTGCCCTTTGCTGACCACTGACAAGAAATACTGTGCTTCGACACTAAAGTGTTTAGCTGAGCAATCGCAGAACGGTTGAGCGACAATAACTTTTGTTTGTGCTCAGGGTCGGGATGCTCAAGTGAAAACTTATGAGGCAAATCGATAACAAAGCCCGAATTTCTTCCTGAAGCCCCTTGGCCGATACGTTGCGCATCAATCAGTATAATTCGTGCATTAGGCATAAGTTCAGCTAAACGTCTTGCCATAGCTAGGCCTGCGAAACCGGCACCTAACACGGCATAGTCAGCACTTTGTTTACCTTTTAACGCCGATTTTTCTGGAATACTTGGCAACGCATGGTACCAACCACACGTCACGTCATCATTGGGTAAATGAATCATCTTTTTTCTCCGCTACGCTACTGACAGTTTCAATGACAATTGATCTAGCCAAGGGCCGCGTAATGACTGTACTTTTCTTCCTAGCAACGCAAAACCGAGCATTGCTCCTTCTGGTGAATAAAACGCAGCGGTCAATTCATCTGCTTGGGTCTCGATGTACCATTGTCCCTGTTCTTCAGCGGCTACCGGGAAAATCGTGAGTGGAAGAATCGGCGTTTTTACAATCACTGGAGTTGGTGTTAACGAGATAGGGGCGACATCGCCTAGCAAGCTTTTCGCTACAGAAGGGATCATTTGATTAATCGGCGCAATATAGGGCTGCCACCCGTGATCAGTTTCAACACAATCACCTAGCGAGTAAATATTCTCATCACTCGTCTGGCCGAATTGATTCACTTTAATGCCCCGGCCTACTTCAAGCCCCGCGCGCTCAGCCAGAGAAACATTTGGCTTGAGTCCAACCGCGCTTAGCACTAGGTCTGCTTCAATCTGCTTGCCACTGTTTAGATGCAAAACCGCGCTTGATTCGGACCTTGGCTCGATTCTGGCGATACTGTCTTGTAGAGCCCATTGCACGCCTCGATCGGCAAGTGCGCTTTGTAATGATTCACCCAACTGTTGCGGGATCAAACGCTCCATTGGCCATTGACCCAACCCGATAACTGTTACTTCATAACCGCTTTCGATCAGATCATTTGCGAACTCACAGCCAATTAAGCCATCACCTAGGATCGCGATGCGCTTTTTGTCTTGCAGCTCCGCTCTGAAACGGCGGTAATCAACTAAGTCGTTCACACTCATAACCCAAGAGCGATCGCCCTCAATTGGGATTTCAATCGGTGATGCACCTGTTGCCAGTACCAAGCGGCTGTAGGCGTATTTACCGATGGAGGTATGTAACGTTGAATTGGCACGATCGATCTGTTCAACACGGGTATGCGGGTAAACTCGGATATTGAGACGGCTTTCCCACTCCAACGCGCTCTCACTTTGTAGCGCGTCGCCGTCTTTATTCATGACCAGTGCATTAGACAATGCTGGTTTGCTGTACAAAGCGCCATCATCAGCGGTAAAGACGGTGATAGCAACCGTCTCGGATTGTGCTCTAAGTGCCGCCGCCAACTGGTAACCACTGTGGCCACTACCGATGATAACGATAGGGTCATTTGAGAATACAGGTTGAGTAACTTCAGATGGAAGAGGCTGAGCCGTATTTGGCTGAACAGACGCTTCTACCGACACCGAAGACACCGCTGCAACCTCTTCTAGTGGCGCATCGTCGGTAATTTCGATCATTTCAAAATCGGCCTTACCCACTAAACAGTCAGGACATAACCAGTCATCCGGTACATCTTCCCATGCTGTTCCTGGTGCAATGCCATCGGATGGCCAACCTTGTGCTTCATCATAGATTAAGCCGCAAATAATACAGAGCCACTTTCTCATCACTTATACTCCAACTACCTTGTTCAGAATTTCCGTGTTTACAAACCGCTGTCAGATTTGTTGTGATTCCATCAACCTCGCCCTAGCTTGTGGTCTGAAATCCAAGCCGGTACGAGGTGATGAAAATACAGTTACACGGTAGCTATACGTTGCTGTCTTGCTGCAAACGAATGGCAATATTGCGTGTCTGGACGTAGCTATAAATCGCTTCTTGTCCTTTTTCTCGCCCAAACCCGGACAAGCCCACGCCACCAAATGGTGTTTCGATGCCACCAGCAAACCATTCATTGATGAACACTTGTCCACCACGCAGTTGCTGTGCCACACGCAATGTTTGGTTTAGGCTTTCACCAAAGACACCAGCGACCAGGCCAAAATCGGTGCCATTCGCGATTTCAACAGCCTCTTGCTCGGTTTCAAACGGTGTAATTACCAGTACAGGGCCAAACACTTCTTCTTGAGCAATACGCATATCTGGTGAGGCTTCAATCACCGTCGGTGCCACAAAGTAACCCGACAAATCAGGGGCGTATCCACCCGTTAGGATGTTCGCGCCGTCGGCTTTTGCTTGTTCTATCATTTCAAGCACGCGCGCTTGTTGATCAGCCGATACCAACGGTGTTATATCCGGCTGGCTTTCACCTTGACCAATGGTTAGGTCTTGCGCCATTTTCACTACCGCCGCTTTTACTTCTTCATAACGCTCTTTTTGAATTAGCAAACGAGACATTGCCGAACAAACTTGACCAGCGTTAAAGAAAATACCGACCTGAACGCTTTTCAAAAGTGTTTCGAGGCTCGCATCTTTCAGCGCGATAGCAGCCGATTTACCACCCAGCTCCATCACCGATGGAGTAGCGCGTTGCGCTGAATCTTGCAGGATGCGTTGGCCAGTTGGAACAGAACCCGTAAAGACAATTTGATCGACCTCTTGGTGCTGCACCAAATGACTGCCAACGACTGAGCCTTTGCCACATAGCAAGTTAATCGTGCCTTTTGGGAAGCCCGCTTTTTCAATCGCTTTAATCAACAACGTTATAGCTAGTGGGGAAATCTCTGGCGATTTGATCACCACTGCGTTACCAGCAGCTAATGCAGGTGCTAATGAGCGTGCACAAATAGAAACTGGGAAATTCCACGGCACAATCTGCACTGACACACCAAACGGCACATATTGGGTGAAATCGACATAATCTTTACCCAACGGAATTGACGTGCCTTCCAGCTTGTCGGCCATGCCAGCGTAGTATTCGAAGTAACGTGCCGATTCTAAAAACTCATCTTTGGCATCTTGCAAAGATTTCCCATTTTCACGGCAGGCAACTAGCCCACCTTCATCAACCATTTCACGAATAGCCGCGGCGGCTTTTAACATCCACTCGGTTCTGACGGCTGGACGAACGTCCGAAAGAAGACCTTGATTGACCACTCGACGTGCCGCTGCCATTGCGCGATCTGCATTGGTGATAGTGGCTTCTGCAATCGTCGCATACGCTTCGGCTGTGCCAGGGTTAATGACGGTCAGCGCTTGCTCTGAATCGCACCACTCACCATCAATATAATTAAGGTAATGCATCATATTACTGCTCCAGTGCCGCTTTCACTTGCTTTGCCAACCAGGTTTGGAAGAAATGCGTAGGAACATCCATTTCTGGTGAGAACACACCACCACCAAAGCCAGGTGAGTAACGACCTTCCTGCATGCCCTCGACCGCTCCAATATCTTCGCCGAATACGACTCGCCATGACTCAACGGTAGCAGTACGGCACGCAGCGAACTCATCTTTCGTTGCTTCATCACCCACATAGAAAACACGTAGGTGCTCAACACTCTTATTCGCAGTGATTGGTTCAATCATCATTGCAAAGGCATGATCGGCTTGAATACCAAGCAACACGTTTGGAAAGAGTGCAACATATTCTGCATGACGCAGTTTATCTTCTGGCCAGCTTGGAAATTTAGGTAAGTGTGTACCTGCAGTATCAGAGAGGTTGTATGCGAGACTACCTTGGCCAGCGAAACGCTCTGCAAACATGATGTTGTAGTGATCCTCTAGGCGAGAATAACTGTTCAAACTCGGATGCACCCAAGGTAAGTGGTAAGCTTCACAGTAGTTTTCTACGGCAAGCTTCCAGTTACTTTTCACTTCTATCTCTAAGTTGCCACCCATGTTCACGCGGCGAAGAAGCCCTAATCCTTCTTCACCTAAGAATTGCTGCCAACGTTGCTCTAGCGGCGCGATATGCTCTTCAAAGCTTTCAGCATTGCCCGATAAGTTGACGAATACCATGTCCATCCAAACGGCTGAACGAAGTGGCTTAAGGCCATGTTTTTCACACTTAAATCGGTCATCTTTGTGTTTTGCGATACCACCAATGTGTGGTGTGCCTTTTAGATTGCCGTCAAGATCGTACGTCCATGAATGGTAAGGACAGCGAATCATGCCTTGAACTTCGCCTGCCTCATGCACCAGCTTCATACCACGATGACTACATACGTTGTGGAAAACTTGGACTTCACCTTGGCGATTTCTCATCATGAGTAGTGGAAGATTCATGAAATCAAGTGGCATCACATAACCATTTTTAAGCAGGTCTGATGCAAAACCAATACATACCCAAGTGTTACCAAACACCTGATCACGCTCAAAAGTAAAATACTCTTCGCTGGTGTAGGCCTGATTCGGCATTCCTGTTGCTTCACTGATTGGGTTCAGTACATTATCAACAAGTTCAACAGGAATAATGGTTTGGTTGACATTGCTCATATTCTTATCTCCGAGAGTCGAGTTGCATCCAGTGCGTACAACATCGTGTTGTGTTAGTGGAGATGATTTTGATTAACAACCCGGCAACAAACAAACGACTTTTTCGCCGGGCTTGGATGAGTTTTTGTCATTCATGCATTGATCTCGAACAAAAAAATAACCTTTTAATTAACAATGATCTTCTTGTCATGATTAATACTCATTAACCGATGAGTATTAATCAGTTGAAACACAAAAGCCCTCTCTCTACTCTCTTTCAAAAATTAACAATAACGCAACAAACAATAACGCTAAAACAAACGCACTGTGAGGGATGCCTATGAGAGCAACATCTGGGATATTGAAAGGACTCAATCCGACTGTGACTATCGCATCAAAGATCGTCGTTATCGGTTTTGTACTTTTCTGCGCCATTCTCGCCAACCAAGCGGGCCAATACTTCGAAACGATTTCCGGCATTTTGCTGCAGAATATGAAGTGGTTTTACATCGGACTTGTTTCACTCGTTGTCGGTTTTCTTCTTTACCTTATGGTTAGTCGATATGGACATATTCGTTTGAGTAAAGATGACGAAAAACCAGAGTTTAGTTATTTGTCTTGGGTATCCATGCTTTTTTCCGGAGGCATGGGGATAGGCTTAATTTTCTGGTCGGTCGCCGAACCGATGTGGCATTACGCTGACAACCCATTTACTCAAGGCCTGACCAATGAAGCCGCAACAACATCAATGAAACTGACATTCTTTCACTGGGGTCTACATCCTTGGTCTGTCTTTATTATTGTTGCACTCGCATTAGCCTACTTTTCCTACCGTAAAGATCTGCCTTTTACCCTACGCTCTATCTTGTACCCTTTGATTGGCGATCGTATTTATGGGCCTATCGGGCACACGGTTGATATCCTAACAGTCGCGGTGACTGCTTTCGGTATCTCTCAAACCTTGGGGATGGGAGTTATCCAAATAAACTCTGGTTTGAATCAAGCCTTTGGTCTAGACATTAGTTTGGGGATTCAACTCTTTATTATCGTTTCCCTTTGTACTTGTGCGGTTGCATCGGTGCTATCTGGTGTAGGGAAAGGTATTCGCCGTTTATCAGAATGGAACATGCTGCTCTCACTCGCACTCGTGCTGGTCGTACTTTACATTGGCCCAACTCGCTATATCTTAAATACGCTACTCGAAAGTACGGGGCTTTATGCACAAAACATTGTCGGTATGAGCTTATGGAGCGATGCACAGAATGACTCTGGCTGGCAAAACTGGTGGACGGCTTATTACTGGCCTTGGTGGATGACTTGGGCACCTTTCGTTGGCATGTTTGTAGCTCGTATCTCTAAAGGGCGCACAATACGTGAGCTTATCGGTGGTGCTCTCATAGTTCCTACGCTGATCACGTTTTTATGGATTTCAGTATTTGGTGGCGCAGCGTTAAAGGTAGAGCAAGACGCTCGTGTTGCTCATCAAGAGCAAGTCACTGCGGCACAAGAAGCCAAACAAACACCACCTGCGGATTTTTCTGGCGGCCCGATTCTTGAAGCGACTAAAGCCGATACGACACGCGCTTTGTTTACGCTATTCGACAATCTAGATACAGGTATGTTTGGTAAACTACTTAGCGTGCTTGCGTGTCTATTACTCGGTACTTATTTCATTACCTCCGCAGACTCGGGTACCTTGGTTCTATGTACCCTCGATGCCGCTGGGCACAGTGAGCCTCCTACCTCTATACGCGTATTGTGGGGGTTCATGATCGCCGCCATTGCGGGAGTGCTTCTATACGCCGGAGGGTTAAAAGCAATGCAAACGGCCTCCATTATTGCCGGCTTCCCTATCGCGATTTTTATCGCGGTGATGAGCTTAACGCTGTTCCATAGTATTCGACGCGAACCTAAGCCATGGGCAATGCTTCCTGAGCATGTTCACCCAGAGCAAGAGAAACTTGATGGTCCTGTTGAACCGCTTGTTGAAAGCAAAACAGTGGCTTCCCAGCCTATCGCTTCAACATCCTCACTAAAAGATGATTCCACACTCAATCAGGGACCAGTACTAAGTTAGTGCGTCGTTTCATCCAATCAATTAGAACAAAGCGGGAACTGGTACTCCCGCTTTTTAACATGACCAAACTCTGTTATTTTCTCTGCTTATTGATTTAGGCTAAACCTCGATCACCCACCTCATCTGGCAACTGATGCAAAAGCCATTCTCTAAAACGTTTGACGCTGGCTGGGATTAAACCTCTATTTTTAGGTTCAAGCATAGAGAAATTGGAAGGTGTTGAAAGCACGTGTTCGACTGGCCTAACTAAAGCACCGCTTTGTAAATAGTCGTCCACTAATGACCCCCAGGCTAACGCGATTCCCTGACCATTAATTGCCGCTTGTAACAGCATTGGATAGTTATTGATGTTCATGCGATTACGAGGCGAAATATTTGGCAATCCTACACTCGCAAACCACTGCTCCCAATTCACCCAATCTCTTTGAGACTCTTCCAGATAGAGTAACGTTTTATTGAAGATTTCTTCTGGCTCACTAGGCTGGCCGATTTTCTCTAAATAAAGCGGGCTACACACAGGGAATACCTCTTCTGAAAATAGCGTTGTCACGTCCATTTCCGCAGGTGGAGTGCGACAATAAAACAAGGCGATATCGCAATCTAATCGGCGTAAGTCCAACACATTATCTGAGGCCAATATTCTTATATCGATGTCATCATGTTCATTTTGAAATTGAGCAACCTTAGGCAACAACCACAAGGCTGCCATTGCATTTGTCGTCGCAACCGTGATCTTTTGTTCGCCCTGCCACTTCTTCACTTCACCCGTGATTTGAGCAATATCGAGCAAAGATTGGCTGACAGCTTGATAATATTGAAGACCTGTAGGCGTTAAATTAATGCTTCGATTGGCTCGCGTGAACATAGCCTTGCCTAAGTATTCTTCTAATTGTCTAATTTGGCGACTGATAGCACCTTGGGTCACGTTTAGCTCGTCAGCGGCTAACGTAAAACTCAAGTGCCGCGCCGACGCTTCAAACGCAACGAGGCTATTTAAAGGTGGGAGGGGTTTGATTTTCATGTATCTTCCAGTAAGGCAGTATTGTAATTATTTTTATTCCCGGCAATCTTATGTTGCACGTGGATAATGCCATTCTGGACAACACCTCAAAAACGACAATTTATAAATGATAAAAAATAGAGATGAATCATAAATTGTTGTGAGAGAGACTGCCGTATACAGTTTCGTGGCTACAACAAGCACAAAAAGAGGAGCAGTTACTCCTCTTTTGCCTAGCCTTTTGCTCACTTTGTACGAGTTAGCCCATTTACCCTATTGCCAGTTTAGTACTCGCGTAACGCGCTTTTTTCTTTCTTGGACTGGCTAAGAAGTACGCTAATGTAAGAGGCCCTAATCGTCCCATAAACATCATGAAGATGATCACTAACTCACCTGGTTCGGACAAACTGCCCGTTAAGCCTCGCGATAACCCAACCGTACCCAGTGCCGAGACCGCTTCGAACATAATATCTAACATAGACGCTTTCTCTGTCAGTAACAGCGTGAATATGGCAAACCAAGTCCCCCCCACCGAGATCAGAGTCAGCGCCAATGCCTTGCTGATGGTCTCTTTGGGAATCTCGCGTTGAAAGGCATAGGTTGCTTCATCGCGACGCAAATAGCTGTAAGTCGCCAAGACTAACACTATAAATGTCACAACTTTAATGCCACTTGCCGTACTCAATGATCCACCGCCGATAAACATCAACACCAGAATGATCGCCGTTGTGGCATCTTCCAACTGATCGATAGCTAAAGTGTTGAACCCTGCCGTTCTTGGCGTCACCGCTTGAAACCACGATGCCCACCATTTCCCTGCTTCGCTCAACGGGGCAAGCGTGTTGGGGTTGTCATATTCAATCAGATAAATCGCGATAAGTGCCACCACGTTAATGATCATCGTGCCTAAGATCATCATTCGACTGTAAACGGTGAGTCGATGCCAACGGCGATTGCGTTTTAAGTCAATCCAAACCGAGAAGCCTAAACCACCAATAATGAACAAACTGGTAATGGTGAAGTTAACGACCGGGTCGTCCACGTAAGGCATTAAGCTATCGGCACTCAACGCAAAACCTGCATTGTTAAACGCACTGATGGTGTAGAAGAAACCATGGAACAAACTGGTTTCCCAGCCTAGCTCTTCACTCCAATAAACGCTCAAAATAGTGAAACCAATAAGTTCAACGAGCAGAGCGAACATCAATACAGATTTAGCAGTGGCAATGAGTGTCGATGAATCAGTCTGGTTGAACGCCTCTCTCGCGACTGCTCGCTCCAAAAAGCCAATTTTTCCGCCCAGAGCCAGCAAGGTCACGATAGCAAACGTCATCAAACCTAGGCCACCACATTGAATCAGGAAAGCAATAACCACTTGCCCAAAAGGCGTAAACGCCGTGCCCGTGTCCACCACAACTAATCCCGTCACCGTAATGGCCGATGTTGCTGTAAACAGGCTTTGAATCCAAGTGATGGGCTCTGTGGTGGCAATCGGCAGTTTGAGTAAGACCGTGCCGAGCATGATCAAGCACGCAAAGCTGAGGCTAAGTATTAATGGCGGTGCGCCCAACAATTTTTTGCCCGCTTTGGGTTTTCGCTCGATTGGGATAACAGAGGGATGCCACAAAACCATGTTACACCAACCTTGGAGCGACGTATTTCAGCTCAGCGCGACTACCGCAAAGCAACAGCGTGTCGAACTCATTAAGCACAAACTCATCATTGATATTGGTGTAGACGGCTTCTTCGCGCTTCACCAAGATAGGCTGAATGTTGTAACTGCCTCGGCTGATCAACTTAGAAAGCGGCGTATCGTGCAGATTGGATTTAACGTGGATTTCCACCACATACAAACCATGCCCCATTTCCAAATAGTTGTTCACCATCGGATAGTTGAGTGCCTGCGCGACTCTTACGCCCATCTCCTCTTCCGGATGAATAATGCGTTGTACACCAAGCTTAGACACGATGGTGTGGTGTGCTTTGGTGCTCGCTTTGACCCAAATAGATTTCACACCCAGATTTTTCAGCGCCAGCGTACACAACAAACTGGCTTGCATGTCTTCGCCAATCGCCACCAACACCACATCACTGTTCGCTAACGCTAACTCTCTGAGTGCACCTTCGTCTGTTGCGTCACATATGACCGCTTGCGTTAACTCTTCGACGTATTTTTCGACGATTTTCGGGTCGCTATCCACCCCCGTTACGGTGTGTCCAAGATGAATAAGTTCTAAGCTGGCGGCAACGCCAAATCGCCCTAGACCAATTACTGTAAAGTGAGCCATATCAATACCTAACTGTGTTTTATGTATAGAAAATGCTAATGCGTTAAGGGTTAGACTGATTTTCCGTCACGGAAAATAGGCAACACGAATCCTGTTCGAGTGCCGATAACCAGCACTAAACCTTGGCATTAACGTTGATTAAATTTGGAATTTAGTGGTGCTTGGACGCCTCTAGCACTAAACGATAACCCAACCCCGGCTCGGTTTTTAATAGCCGCTGTTCGTCAGCACTATCGTTCAGTTTTTTGCGTAGTTGACTCACTAACACACGTAAGTAGTGAGTATCTTCGACATGACTTTTTCCCCAAATCACCGCTAGCAAATGAGTTTGCTCAATGAGTTTTCCCGGCTTGAGAATCAACTGTTCAATGAAAGAAAACTCTTTCTTGGTGAGTGGAATTTCCCTCTGATCCAACCAAAATTGGTGAGTACTTTTGATGATTTTGACTCGGCCAGCCACCAGCTCATCAGCGACGGTTTGCTCATCCACCAAATCTCGAACCAGCACTTTGATGCGCGCGATGAGCTCTTTTACGCCAAAAGGCTTGCTCAAGTAATCATTCGCGCCTGCTTCTAAAAGGCGGATTTTTTCCTCTTCTTGATCGCGAGCTGTCAGCACTAGCACTGGCGTTTTATACGTCTGACGAAGCGTAGTGAGAAACTCCGCCCCATCGCCGTCGGGCAAGCCTAAATCTAGCAGAATGACGTGCGGCGAATACGCTTCGAAACACGCTTTGGCTTCTGCAATGGTACTCGCGCCAATGTAATCAAACCCTTCAGCAGACAGCGAAATTCGAATAAAGGTATGAATGCGAGGCTCATCGTCCACGACTAAAACTTTGTAACTCACGCCTGCTCTGCTCCTTGATTGAGTGGAAGTCGAATGCGGATCAGCGTCCCTTCTGATACTGGCATAGATTGAATATATCCTTGGTGTGCGGTGATGATGCCTTTGGCAACCGCGAGTCCCATTCCGGTGCCTGAATCGGCCGATTTGTTGTTCGCGCCGGAATAGAAAAGGTTGAATATTTTTTCCGCATCTTCAGCTTTGATGCCAATCCCCATGTCCCGAACATCAATCACGCACGACGAACCCTGCTTAGAAAGTGAAACCTCAACAGATTCATTCTCTGGCGAAAATCGCATGGCATTATCCAGCACATTAAAAATCGCTTGTTCGATGAGCGAACGACTTACTGACAAATAGCCAACGGCATCATCCATATTCATGGATACTTTCTCGGTGTAATTCGGCAAACGAGAAACCGCATCCCGCACAATATTCGCAATAGGCTCATCTTTTTTGGTAATTTTTAATGTGCCGTGCTGGAGCTTAGTCGCCTGTAAGAGGTTCTCGATATATTGATGCAAGCGATGGCTTTCTGAAGTCGCACTGTCGAGCAATTCTTTACGCTCTAAGTCATCGAGCTTGGGCATGTACTCGTTGAGTGTGGTCAGTGTTCCAATAATGGTTGCTAGCGGCGTGCGTAGGTCATGGGACACCGATAGCAGGATGCTGTTTTGCAGCTTGGTTTGTTTTAACTCTCCCTGCTGCCGACGATAAAGATCCGCAAAGGTGCTGGTGATAAAAGCCACCACCATAAACACGACTAAATTAAAAATGTCTTCCGGACGAAACATCTGCAAAGAGTAACGAGGCGTCGTGAAAAAGAAATTGAAGCTCAACGCTTCGATCACCGCCGCCGCATAAGCGAATCGCGAGTTGCATTGAAACGCCACTACCACGACCGCTAACTGTAAAATCAGCAGGACTGCGGCTGTAGAGCCAAACAGTTGGTCTAACAGCCATGAGACGACAACCGCACCAACAATCACGGTAGTAGAAAAGAGAGAGGTGTTATCTCGCCATTGAACAAACATAAAATACATCAACCAAAATTCGATGTAGAAAACTTTAGCAAAAGCCCATTCGGAGTTCGCGTAAAAAAAGCGTAAAAAATTCAATAACGACAGTGAGTTATAAACATAATCATCATTAAGTTGGCCTAACTCAATGAATAATCACAAGTTAACGTTGCCCATTAACGCCTACTTACTCGGTATAAACGACAGACACAAAAAAGAGGAGCATTTGCTCCTCTTTCGTGTAGCGTCATATTAGATGACTTGCAGTTGAGCATCACCTTGCTCAGACAAAAATCCGCCGGTTTGATGCTTCCACAACTGAGCGTAAACACCACCCAATTGCAGCAGCTCGTAATGCGAGCCTTGCTCAATGATTTTGCCGTCATCCATTACAATCAAACGATCCATCGCGGCAATCGTTGATAAACGGTGAGCAATCGCAATCACTGTTTTTCCTTCCATCAGAACTTCAAGGTTTTCTTGAATTGCCGATTCTACTTCTGAATCAAGTGCAGACGTTGCTTCATCCATGATCAAAATTGGCGCGTTTTTCAGCAGAACGCGAGCAATCGCCACACGTTGACGCTGACCACCAGACAGCTTCACACCGCGTTCACCCACTTCAACGTCATAGCCAACGTTACCTTGCTCGTCTCGTAGAGATTGAATGAAATCATGAGCATGTGCTTTCTCAGCAGCTGCGATAACGGCATCCATTGAAGCATCTGGATCACCGTAAAGAATGTTCTCTTTAATTGAACGATGCAGCAAAGAGGTGTCTTGCGTGATCATACCGATGTGTTGGCGAAGCGACTCTTGTTCGACTTGAGAAATGTCCTGTCCATCAATACAAATCTTACCGGTATTTACGTCGTAAAAACGCAGCAACAAGTTGACCAACGTGGATTTACCTGCCCCAGAACGACCGACAATGCCGACTTTTTCGCCCGGTTTGATAGTCAGGTTCAAGTTCTCAAATACCGCCTTCTCGTCACTGTAGTTAAAACCTACGTGATCAAAGCAGATCTCACCTTGGGAGATTTGCAAAGGCTTAGCATTTGGTACGTCTTTCACTTCAACATCGTTTGAAATCGTATTAATACCGTCTACTACTGTACCGATGTTTTCAAACAGTGCGCTAACTTCCCACATGATCCACTTCGACATACCTTGTACGCGCAATGCAATACTGATGGCAATCGCAATAGCACCAATTGTTACAGCGTGATCTAGCCATAGATAAACCGAAATGGCACTAATAGACATCAGCAGCAAATAGTTGATGGCATCCACACTAAACAGTAAACAAGTCACCATGCGCATTTGGCGGTAAACCGTCACCAAAAATTGCTTCATGCTGCTTTCTGCGTATTCCAACTCTCGTTGCGAGTGCGCGAATAGCTTTACGGTAGATATGTTGGTGTAAGAATCGACAATGCGCCCAGTCATTACAGAACGAGCATCCGCTTGCTCCGTCGCTACTTGTTTCATTTTAGGGATAAAGTAGAACTGGATAACCGCGTACATTCCTATCCAAATCACAATAGGCAACATTAGCAAACCATCAGCTTCGCCCATCATCCAGAGCATCGAAAGAAAATAAACGCTGATATAAACCAGTACATCCACCAGCTTCATGACCGTTTCTCGTACCGCTAACGCACTTTGCATCACTTTGGTCGCAACTCGGCCTGCAAAGTCACGCTGGAAAAATCCAACCGCTTGTTTTAGCAAGTAACGGTGAATCAACCAACGGATAGACATCGGGTAGTTACCCAATAACGTTTGGTGCATCACCATTGAGTGGACAAAACCGAGAGCTGGCATCACAACCGCCACTAAGAACAGCATCATTAGCATGCGATCACCCTGGTCTTGCCAGAATGTTGCGCGATCTTGATTAGAGAGAATATCGACGAGCTCGCCCATATAACGCAACAGCGTCACCTCAGTAATGGCAATAAGCGCACTGAACACAGCCATAACGAGTAAAGGGGCTTCAAAGCCACGAGTGTAAAAACGACAAAAGCCAAATAGCGTCTTCGGTGGCTTTTCGGTTTCCATCTGGGGAAAGGGTTGGGTCAGTTTTTCAAACCAATTGAACATAACAATGACTTTAGGTACCGCGAATGAATTTGCGAACGTTTTACTATCTTTTGATACAAAAGTCAGTAAAATACCGAAACAAAAGCTCAAATGATAATAATTACAATTAAGCTTAGTGTTAATCATAATTATCAGGAATAGATTTATGCAAAAGAATAACTCACTGACCATCGCGATCCGCAACGCGTTGGTTTGTGCTTTAGCACCTACTGCAGTGGTTGCATTCACAGCACAAGCTCAAGAAGACGTCGTACAAGGTGACGTGATTGCCATGGAGACCATAACGGTCACCGCGCAAGCACTTAAAGTAGAAACCCCGGCAGCAGAAACGCCGCGCAGCGTATCTATCATTTCTGAAGATGAACTTCGTGTTCGTGCACCGAAAAAACTAGATGAAGCGTTACGCTACACGTCTGGTGTAACCGCTCAGCCTTATGGCGCAGACAACGACACTGATTGGTTCAAAGTTCGTGGATTTGATGCAGCGACTTACCTAAACGGCAACCGCCTATTCCGCGATGGTTACTACACATGGTTGGTCGAACCTTACGGCCTAGAAAGTGTAGAAGTCGTTAAAGGTCCATCGGCTATTCTGTTTGGTGAATCGGCACCAGGCGGTATCGTGAATGCGGTGCAGAAAAAACCAACGTTTACGCCTCAAGGCGAAGTAAAAGTCGAAGTTGGCAACAACCAACACCAATCCGTAGGTTTTGACATTGCTGACGAAGCAAACGACGCAGGCACTGTGCGCTATCGTTTGGTTGGCTTGATGACAAGCCAAGATGGTGAACTGGACGGCACAAACAACGAGCGTTTCTACCTAGCGCCAAGTGTCGAGTTCGACATTTCTGACCGTACAATGCTGACCGTTTTGGCAACTTACCTTCGTGATGACGGTGTACCAACTAACCCATTCTTCCCAGCAGCAGGTACTCTGATTGGTTCTAACTTTGGCAAAATCGATCCTTCGACTAACCTTGGTCAGCCAAACTACGATAAATACGAACGCACGCAGTTTTCTCTGGGTTACTTACTAGAGCACGACATCAATGACACGTGGTCACTCTCGCAAAACCTCAACTACGGTTCGAATGAGTTGTACTTGCGCAGCTCTTACGCGTTCTCAAACAACGATCCAGCGAAAGAAGAATTAACGCAAGGCATCGTATTCCGTGACGGAAAAAACCAGAGCATCACGTTCGATAACAATGCTGTCGGCAACTGGATGACAGACAACGCAGAGCACACAGTGCTTATCGGTATGGATCTGCAATTCCACAAAACCGATGGCGACGAGCAGGACAACTACGCATTTGGCACCATCAATCCGTGGAACCCAGTTTACGGTAACTTCACCCCTCTTGATCCTGCCAACAACGTGAAACGTGAGATTGAGAAATCTCAAGCAAGTCTCTATTCACAATACCAATTGAAACTGCATGAACAGTGGATTGGTAACATCGGTGCTCGTTACGACTGGGTGAAAACAGAAAACTCTGGCAAAGGCGCTACCGTTGATCAAAGTGAATCTCGTGATGATGGTCAGCTCTCTCTAAGTGCGGGTGTGATGTACCTTGCAAACAATGGCCTGTCACCTTACGCAAACTACTCTCAGTCGTTTGAAGTGATCAGCACTATTGATGCGGCAACCAATGAACTTTACAAACCGCTGGAAGGCGAGCAAGTAGAAGTGGGTGTGAAGTATGAGCCAAGCTTTATGGATGGCTTTATCAACCTTGCATGGTTCGACATCACGCAAAAGAACGCGTTGGTCACTAACCCATCAACATGGATTGCGACACAAACAGGTGAAGTGACATCTCAAGGTATTGAGCTAGAAAGCACGGCGCAGCTAACCGACGATCTAAAACTGATGGCAAGCTACACCTACACTAAAGCGAAAACAGATGAGAGCTTTGGCCAAGGTAAAAAACAAGCCGCACTTATTCCTGAGCATCAAGCGTCTGCATGGGTAGACTACAGCGCCTACAGCCTGATTCCAGGCCTCAATATCGGTACTGGTGTGCGCTACGTAGGTGAGTCAAAAGATAACCCTAAGAGCTCGAACCTAACGGTTCCTTCTGTCACTCTTTGGGATGCGTCAGTCACTTACGACATCACTTCACAGTGGCAAGCACAGCTAAACGTGAACAACATCCTAGATAAAGAGTTTGTTTCAGGTTGCGATTACTGGTGTTACTACGGCCAGTCTCGCTCTGTTATGCTAAACGCAAACTACCGCTGGTAATTGTACTTCTACTCCCCTCTATTGAGGGGAGTTTTCTCCTAAGAGCCATCCATGTTTCAACTGTCTAATATTGAGATCGTGCGAGGTGGACGTCAGATCCTCGGCATCGAACAACTTAACATCCCAACAAATGAGCTAACGGTCGTTTTAGGCCATAACGGTTCAGGTAAGTCGACACTGGTGAACCTGCTTTCTGGTCAAATGCCACCAGATAAAGGCACGGTAACACTAAACGATACTTCCCTTTCATCACTCAAAACCAAAGAGTTGGCAAAACAGATCGCCTATTTGCCACAAAAGCTGCCCTCTTCGGCTGGTTTAACGGTAGAAGAGCTAGTGCGCTTAGGTCGCTTTCCGTGGCGTGGGGCACTTGGTCGTTGGAAAGCTGAAGACAAACAGATCATCACGCAGGCTATGGAACGAACAGGGGTTACACCTTTTGCTCAAGCTTTGGCGGATGACTTATCGGGCGGCGAGCGCCAACGTGCTTGGGTGTCTATGCTACTGGCTCAACAATCGCCAATTTTAATTCTCGATGAGCCAACCTCGGCGCTCGATGTTCACCATCAGTTTCAACTAATGGCGCTGCTGGCAGAACTGAATCGAACCGAGAATGTAGGCATTATCGTGATCCTGCACGATCTGAACTTAGCACTGCGCTACGCCACCCACATTGTTGCGCTCAAAAAAGGTAAGATTGCCTTTGAAGGCAACGCCGACATGTTGTTAGACGAGGCACGCCTTTCTAAACTATATGAGTCACCAATTAAGCTGATTGAACACCCAAGCCCGGCTAACACATTAGCGAGCCAAAAGGTGGCTGTTGTATGCGCATAATAGCTCGTTTACGTACTGTGGTTACACAATCTGCTTTTCTCCTCGCATTTTTTATGACCAATGCACATGCAGTCATCACCGTTACCGATGAATATGGCGAGCATAGTTTTGAGCAAGCGCCTCAACGCGTTGTAGCCTTAAACTGGGACATCTTAGAACAAGTTTTGGCGCTAAACGTAGAACCAATCGCAGCCCCAAATTTACCAGGCTACCGCCAATGGGTCGTCAATCCAACTGCACCAGAGTCAATTGAAGATATTGGAACCCGAGCAGAACCCAACTTAGAAAAAATAGCCAGTTTGAAACCAGATGTCATCCTTGCTGCGTCTCCACAGCAAGACTTGATTCCGTTACTCAAACAAATTGCTCCGGTAATCTATTTACCTAATTTTTCTGAAAATGAGGCCGCAGCTGAAACGGCCATTCGTCACTTTCGTACGCTCAGCAAGCTATTCAATAAAGAGGCACTTGCTGAACAGAAACTGGCAGAATTAGATGCTTCATTTGCGCAGATGCGCCAGCGAATTCGCCACTATTACTCTTCTCCACTCAGCGTTCTTGTGATGCGATTTTCAACTCCGAATACTGTATTACTTGCAACCGAAAACTCCACCACTGACTACGTGGTTAGAAAACTGGGATTACAGGCTCCAATTAAAGAGGACCCACGAGCGTGGGGAGTAAAGCAAGATCGAATCAATCGGCTTCAGGGCCTTCAAAACAGCTACGTTCTCTACGTACAACCTTTCCCAGAAGAACGAAAACTGAAAGAGTCGCCACTTTGGCAAGCGATGCCGTTTGTGAAAAAGCAGCGGGTAAATTCAGTCAGAGCAGTGTGGGCGTATGGCGGTGCCATGTCTTTGCAATACACCGCTGAAGCGATTACCGACAGTCTAATAGAGTTGGCACCAGAACAATGAGAACGAAACATTATATTGGTTATCTGGCGCTGATTACGTTACTTAGCGTCTTTAGCCTACAAATTGATACTAATTTATCACTTTTCGAACAATGGCAATTATTAACAAAACCAGAGGTAGCAACCGAGTTTCGTGATGTATTCTTTACGCAAGCGCAGCTTCCTAGGTTAAGTATGACCCTGCTTGTTGGTGCCATGCTTGGTCTCACCGGCAGCTTAATGCAGCAATTAACGCAGAATAACCTCACCTCGCCGTTGACTCTTGGCACCTCTTCTGGTGCTTGGCTTGCATTAGTCGTGGTAAACATTTGGTTCGTCGATTGGGTCGCCGATTACTCTGCATTAGCCGCAATGTTTGGGGCTTTAGTGGCGTTTGGCCTGATCGTATCAATTGCCGGTGTGCGTAATATGACAGGTTTGCCGTTGGTCGTTTCGGGGATGGTGATCAATATCTTGCTCGGTTCTATCGCCACAGCCATTATTATTTTAAACGCCCAGTTCGCACAGAATATTTTTATGTGGGGAGCAGGAGACCTCTCTCAATACAGCTGGGATTGGTTTGAGTGGTTATTGCCTCGCTGCGCTATCGCAATCGTAATTTTGATCGTCGCACCACGTATTCTGACCTTAATGAAACTAGGACAAGAAGGCGCAGCAGCCCGAGGCTTAGCGGTATTACCCGCGTTTGGTGCGTTAATGGTGATGGGTATTTGGCTGGTATCCGCCTCCATCACCGCAGTTGGTATTATCAGCTTCATCGGATTACTGACACCCAATATTGCCAGAGCGATGGGGGCAAGAACACCGCGCGACGAATTGATCAGCAGCATGCTTTTGGGCGCAATGCTACTAATCATCACAGACTCTGCCGCTATCTCGCTGAGCTTATGGTTAGAGGAAACCATTCCTAGCGGCGTAGCGGCTGCAGCTATTGGCGCTCCCGCTTTAATTTGGTTTACTCGTAAAAAGCTGACGGCAACCGATCAACTTAACCTTTCAATGAGCCAAGGAAAAACGGCGCTTTCTAAACGCGCGGTATGCAGCATTGCGCTATTCAGTCTGGTTGGGATTCTAGCTTACTCATTCGTTACCCATGGTATAAACGGAATTCAATGGTCTGTGCCAGGTGAGTTCCAATGGCAATTGCGTTGGCCGCGAATGTTAACCGCACTTTCTGTCGGTATTGCGCTATCCGTTGCCGGAATCATTTTGCAACGCATTGTTTATAACCCTCTGGCAAGTCCCGATATTCTCGGTGTGTCTTCCGGAGCCACGTTTGCCATTATTACGACAGGAGTCATCGCTGGGTCGCTTCTCTCCGCATTTAGCTGGGGTATCGCTTTTTTCGGAAGTATGTCCGTATTGATGTTATTGCTGATTATCGGTAAACGAAGCCATTTTAATCCATCTAACTTCGTGTTGTCCGGCATCGCACTAACGGCACTATTAGAAGCCCTCGTTCAATTTTCGCTAGCTCAAGGCTCAGGTGACAGTTACAAAATTTTATTGTGGCTAACTGGTTCTATTTATCGAGTCACAGCCGACACCGCACTGATGCTATGTTTGGCCATAATAGTTCTGGTTGCCGCTGTATTCTCGATTTCTCGTTGGCTAACACTAATTTCCATCGGGCGACAATTCTCAAATGCACGAGGGCTTAACCCTACCGTAGCCAATACGCTTATGCTCACCATCGTTGCTTTGTTATGCGCCTTTTCTACCGCTACAGTTGGTCCAATATCTTTTGTTGGCTTGGTCGCTCCCCATATGGCGATGATGTTAGGAGCAAGAAAAGTGAAAGAGCAACTGTGTGTCGGTGCCTTAATTGGCGCAACCCTAATGTTGTGGGCAGATTGGCTAGGACAAATCGCTATTTATCCAAGTCAGGTCGCAGCTGGCACGTTGGTCGCTATTATAGGCAGCACTTACTTCCTATTTTTAATGCTGAAGAGTAAATTCAGCTAAGTTGGGAATATTGTTACAGCCTAAAAATACGCTAAGAAAAACAAACCCCGCTATTTTGATAGCGGGGTTTGAAATTAAAGGCGAAGTACGATGCTCTATTCTTCTCGCACTACAGGAAAACGTTGCTCATAAAGTTCCATAAAGTCCTTACGAATTAAGTGCTCTAAGTGGTTCGCTTTATCGGTTGGGCAGAAAATCATCACGTGCAGAATTTGTTCACCATTAATGTTGCTAGAAATATGCATATGTGGCTCAGAACCAGGAAGGTCAACACCGGCATGTTTTTCAATCATCGCATTGTAACGATGTGCAACATCAGCAAAGTAACTGCAATGTTCTTCAATTTTATCAGTTAAAATCGGTAACAGTGGATACAAATTGACGAAGTCTTTCACCACTACAGAAAAGTTGTGGTAAACGTACCGCTTCATGAAGTTGAGGTTCTTTACTGGATAGGTAAAGAACATACTATTAGGCAATGTCGCTGTTTTGCCGGTGTAATGATATTGCCCGTGATGCAGGTCGATCTCTTGAATCACCGTCGCCATCATATTGTGCTCAATCACTTCACCACACAACTTCCCGACCTCAATCCAGTCTCCAACGCGAAAAGAACGCGAACTTGCTCTTTGAATCGAACCCGTAAAACACAAAATGATTTCTTTGGATGCCACTACAATGGCAACGGCAATCGCCGTTACACTCAGAGCAAACTCGTTAATTTCTGATTGCCATAAAATAAATAAAATCAGTAATGTAACAGCAAAGGTGCCATTTTTAGTTCTAGACATCCAACTACGCTGATCTTCTGAGAGAAAAGCGTGATCACCACGAATCATCGATAAAATTGCACGACGAATTAACCACATAATCGCAAAGATCAGTGCGGTAAAAATCAATTTATGAGTGAGAAGAAAATCGACGACTAACTGCACTTTCTCCATTACCCGACTCCCTGTTTGGTTTAGATAGGTTGACCTTTCATGCTAAATATCGCTCAGAAAACAGATAGCTAGCTTGCGAGAGGACAACCTTACCAAATTATTCAGTCGGTAGCCCCAGTTCACTCTCTTTAAATACGATAAACGCACGGCGGTTTAAAGCATTGGCTTCTGGAGATTCTTCGTTGATCACAGGTTGAAGCTCACCAAAGGCTTTTACTTCCCACACAAACTGCGATGGATCGAGTTTCGTCTTGAGATACGCCACCACGGTTTGCGCTCTTCGCTCCGCCAATTGTTCATTATAAGAGAGCGAACCCACTTGGTCGGTATGACCAGCCACCATAATGCTACCTTCTAAACCTTGCAGTTTTGCGATGAAATCATCTAATTGTGAAAGGTCTTCCGGTTTTAATTCCGACTTATCGAAATCGAAGTGTGGTGTCATCGCCATGTAGATCTTACGTTCTGGTTTTGGCGGCTCACAGAAAGGCATCTCTTCGTACTTCTTCGCCTCTTCAAACATCACGTAAGCACGACGGTTTTCAGCACGAGCTTGATCCGATTTACCCAACGCTAGCGGCTGCGACTCACCAAAGTGCTTCACTTCCCAATCGTATTGCTCTGGGTCGAGTTGCTGCTGAAGGTACGCTTCTACCGATTCAGCGCGTCGCATAGACAGCTTCTCGTTATATTCGTCAGAGCCTTTAAAATCGGTGTGACCAACAATCGTGATGCGTCCGCTCAAGCCTTGAATATCACGGATGAACGCACCTAGGCTTGCCGCATCGGCTTCACGAATGATGGATTTATCGAAGTCGAAATGCTCGGCTACCGCAATATGGATTTCGCGTTGCGGTGCCAAACATTCACTGATCAGAAACTTGGAGACATTGACATCGGCAAACTTTTCTCGGTTCTCTTGGCTTACATACGCATCCGCCGAACAACCTGCCAATATTGCCCCTGCGATCATGCCGCTTAACAAACGAATCGTCGTTTTCATATCGCCCTCTTATAACTTACCAACTAGGTTAATGAACACGCCTGATGCATCGTAATCGTCATCATTCGCTAGATTGCCATCAAAGCCTGAGAAGTTGTAACCCACGCCGACTTTGAAGTTGTCGCTCAAATGTTTGTTAACCGAAACCAATGCTCCCTGCTCTAACTCGTCGTAGGTGCTGTCCGTCTTCCAGTGGTACTCACCAGTCACGTCCCAATCTTTCATAACACGGTAAGAGGCACTCAAACCGTAGAGAGAAATTTTACTGTCGACTGGAATGTCTTCGCCTGACTGACGAGTGAAGATTTCATGCTTGTCCTTATAAGCGTATTTCGCGCCTAAATCCCAGTTTGCATCCAACGAGTAGATACCTTCGATTTCGATGATGTGGCTTTCTTCATCTTTGTAATCCACATCGCGGTTAAGTTGGTCGAAGTCCACCAAATACGTATAACGAGAAAGTACGTTCAAACGGTCGTTGTAGATTGGGCGATATGCTAAACCTGCGGTCGACTCAATAAAACGAGCCAACACTTTATCGCTCGATTTGCTCTCTGAGCGTGAGTAGTTGAACTTACCAAACAAGGTGTACTCTTCCGTTAGATGATGTGTGTAACGGTTAGTCGTCACCCATTGGTCGACACGTTTTTTATCTGGGTCTGCGGAATCATCGGTCTTGTCGACACGGTACTCGACTTTGTTCTTGAACAATACGTCATCGACATCGATGGATGTGCTCACACTCACGGCTTGGCGCTCTGTGGTGATCTTCTGGTCGTCTTCAATTTCGCCTTTTTGATAGCCAATCCCCATGTCGATGTCGTCGTTCATGTCGTAACCAAAACCAAACGAGTCAATACGACCTTTGCCGTTGTTCTCATCTACAAATTGGTTTTCTTGGTAGAAATCGACGGTTGAAGTCAGGTCTGCACGTTGACCGACAATCACGTTGTTTTTGCCTTCGTAAGTGTCGTCTACGTAGGTTAAGTAGGTGCTGTAATCTTCCGTTACGTCATACGTCACGCTCGCTTCTGCGGCATCGCCGCGATCACCCGTGGTGTATTCCGCGCCAACCACAAAGTCTTCTAGAATTCGCGTTTCACCACCGAGCGTGACGCTGTCGTTCTCGTCGTATTCGTCTGTTTGGCCTACGGTTTTCTGACCTTTGATGTACACGTTGTTGTCGCTGTCCCAGATGTAGTCAGCACGCAGACCCGCTAACGTGCCTTTGCCTTTTTCATCTTGGTTGTTTAGCTCTTCAACTTGTTTACCCGCTGCCGAGATCTTGATGTGTTTGGTGACTTTAACTTGGGTTTCCAATTCCGCTTGCTGGGTATCCGTTCGCAAATCACCATCGGATTCACGCTCTTCAACCGAGGTAAAGCGCGTCTTAACAGCAACTCGGTCAGTGGCTTGGAAACGAATTTCGGTACCGTAAGACTCTTGCTCTAAGTCATCATCTTGGCTAGCAAAACTGTAACCTGCGTCTTTGGATTTGTACCAAGCTTTAACGTCGTTACCCACCGCAGAGAATACGTTAGGAGCTAAGTCGTAAAGGTTCATCACCCCTTTCACTTGGTAGATATCACCTTCACGATCTTCCGCGTTGCTGCCAATTGGGGTAAAGGTTAAACCGCCATCGAAAGAAACGTAGTTGGAATCGGTTTGACGACCTTTACTGTGTCCGAATTCGGCTTTTAAGTACGTCCCTTCAGATGCACGCAAGGTTAAGTCCGTGCCGTACGCTTCGTAATCTTGGTTGTCTTTTTCTTCGGTTTGGTAGTTTGCACCCACACCGATGTAGTCGTTCACCCAACCTTTCACACGACCACCAGCGGTCATTGCGTCAAGCGCGTCACTGCCTTGAGGGACGTATTCATAGTCCACCGCAAGATAGTTTTTGTATCCTGAACTCGGTTGGTCGTTTATCACATCACCAAAGTTATCCGAAATGATGTTGTTCAGCGGTCTGGTCAGAATAATGCGGCCTTGGTATGGGTCGATTTCATAGTCACGCCCCGATTGCAGCGGCATTTCTTGCACAGTGATGCTGCTGTCTGGGTCGACAACTTTCACCATCACTTTGTCACTGCCCGGTACCACTTCACCATGACGCAAGAAGTACAACGAACCACCAGTACCTAGGAATTCATCGTGAGCGAAGAGTGAATCAGATTCAGCCGCAAAGCCAACAATGTTTAGACGATCTTCACCAAACTTGGTGGTTGAACGAGTACGGTAGTCACCTTTAAAGCCGTATAAGCTACGGTTGTAATCGTTGTTGTCGGTGCCAGTAATGCCAGTGTTGTAGTTACCCCACAACACATTGGATTTGTCGTACTCAACGTTGAGGTAAACCTTACCTTTGGTATTTACCACTTTGTAGATGTTGGAACTGTCACCATAGTTGCCGTAATACATCTCATCGTCGTCTTCGAGAATGTCGAATACGCTGGATGAGTCAGAGGCAAACGGGTTCTTAAACATGTCTCGCACGTCACTCTCTTTAGTATCAAAGTGAGTGGTAACTCTGAGTTTGTCGCCAAATTTACCCTGACCAAAGTACGCCAAGCGTCCTTGGTTATAGATGTCATCTTGGTATTGCTCGTCGACGGCTAATGCGGCGGAGTTGCCCGTCACTTTGTTTTTACCGATGTAGAAATCCGCAAGACCTGCTTGTACCCAATACTCATCAGGAATACGCACGTACAGTTGGTAGCGACGCTCTTCACCGCTGTCGAATACTACACGAGTAGGGAAGAGATACGCATCTGCTGGCAAGTACTGTTCTGCGTATAACTCGCCCTCTTCCACATCAAACTCGTCTTCGCCAATCACGACTTTATCGACGCCTTTTAGTCCCGTACCCATGAATCTTGCCAGACCCGCAGAGGTTGGAATGTTGTGACGCATCAACTGAGCTTTACCAAGCTTGCGGCTTTGCTCTTCTTCACCGTCGTTCTTGTCGATATCGACTTCAGAATCTGGCTCGACAAGGTCAATCACACCAACCGTCGTCACGTCCATGTTGCCGTCTTTATCGAAGGCTTTTAAACGGAACAACAGCTGTGTGTTGGATTCAAATTGATACTCTTGGTCGGTCGCGCCATCCCAAACAATGTTGAAATCGTTGGCAAATTGCTGACCTTCAACCACTGCTAAAGGGTCAACCAAGCCACGGTCACCACCACGGAAGACTTCCAGTTGGTAATGGTCAACGTAGTAGCTGAAGTTGGTTGTGATAGCAAAGCTCATCTCTTGCAATGGCTTGCCATCTTTCACTTCAACATCGCTGCTAATGCTCAGGTCAAGTACCGGGTCAAATCGCATGATGTCGCGGCTTACCCAAATCGCACCTTGGTCTAGGTAGATACGCGAGTTATCCGTTTGTTCGTGAGCTTTTACTTCAATACCCAGTGAGTCACTGTCAAGTTTCTCCAATTGGCTGGTGTCTTTCGCGTACGAAAGTATTGGCAACGCAGCCGCGATACACATTGTCAGTTTTGATTGTCTAAATCTAATCATAATAATCCTGCTTAACCGCTTGAGTGGTTGGCTGGGTCTGGCCCAGCCTGCGTCTGTACTGCGAACGGTTAATCATCCCCACTGCTTTGAATACTGAAGTTAAATTTCGTCAGTTTGTTTGGTGTGATTCGGCGTACTTTCGGGTTCTCACTGACCACCCTCATGCCTGTCGGTAGCGAGTCTGTGTCGACTTTGACCAAGAACTGCTTACCTTTTTTATTCAACACCCACTGATCTGGAACGTGGTATCGACCATATTGGTCTGTCTCGATGATGATGCCTTCGACCGTTAAGAGTCGAACGCCTGGGATACCGTCTTCGTAAAGTCCTTTGTTCTCTACAATGATTTCCCATAAGTACATATCCCCATCTCGGTAGAGGTTTCTCACCACGTCGATGTTCTCTGCCGACAGACCTTTTTTCTTATCTCCTTTGTGCTTGGTAATCGCGTTACCTTGCTTATCGAACTCGATGTGCGTGCCGTTATCCGTTGTCACCTTGAACGGGAAACCTTGGCGAGTTCGAGTATTAAACTGGAACACCACTTTGTTGCTGTGTTCGAGGGTACGGTTACGAGATAGACCAAACAGCTCATCGACTTCATAGCCTTTGTCCACACTCGACATAACAACGTCTTGGCCTTTGAGTTTCACCTTCACATCTTTAAGTTGGGTTTCAACGCCATCTTGAGTAATGAAAGTTGAGCCCAGTACGTAATCGCCTGCGGCAAGGTCTACATCAATATAAATGTCATCTGCCGTTGCGTCTGCTTGGAAACCGTCACCGTTGTGGTCTTCAAACACCTTGCCGATGATCGAAGCGGTGTCGAATACCTTATCTGGCATGACTTCAACCGTTGCACTGGCGAGGTTCGACTTCACAACGTAGTTGGTCGTGGTGTTTTGTGCCGAGAAGCTTTCTGCCGGTGGCGCTTCGGCCCATGCTGTGTTGGTGTAAACGCCAAAGGTAGCACCGACGCTTACACGCATTAGGTAACGGATACGAACAGCATCAGCGGTTTTCGAATCGCCCTTGCCGTAAATATTCATGTCGCCGACTTCGAAGAACAGTTGATTGGTCTTCGTTGGCTCTACGGTGATTTGGATGTCATCCGAGGTATCAAATACGCCATCAGGACCACTGTTGACCATCTCTGTCGAGTCTGGGATGTAAGCAAAGCCGCCCGGATAGCGGTCAACCAAACGTACACCCGTGAATGGGTTGTCGTTTTCATTGGTAATCACGACTTCGTATTCAACAACTTCACCGACGCTCGCCTCTGACTTGCTCGCTACCTTGGTCACTTTCAGCATGCCTTCGTTGTAAGCTTGCTTCTTAACCTTGATCGTGACGTTGGCGGACGCGACTTCACCTGTCGATGCTTTCGCGGTAAAGACGTTCGTGAAGTTGTCATCAATGCCTTGGTTGATCTCACCTGTCACTACGATTTCGTATTCATTACCTTGGTACGCCTTCATAGTGTGGTTTGAATCGACATTGCTATCTGAATCGACAGAAACCACCACACCAGACTTAAGCTCAGTGATGGTCGCTTTCCATGTGGTGAACAATGGATTGCCGTTGTTACCAATAAGCTTATCGATTTCATCCAACAGGTTGACGCTTTCTGCATCTGCAGAGCCTCGGTTGGTCGCCGTCATCGTGAAGGTAATTTCATCGTCGTCGTTGGTGTATTCCGCTTTATCTGCCACCTTGGTCACCGACAAAATGATCGGCAGTGGTTTGATAGTTGCGAAATCATCCGCCAGAACATCACTTTCTGACTTGTCGTAGGCATACGCGTGGTTGGTGATTTCTCCCATCGCATCCGCGTTGACGACACCCGTGATTTCAATGTCCAACTTATCGTTTGGCGCAATAATCACACGGCTATTCACGTCCAGATTGTCACCTTGAATCTGTGGTAACACGATGGTGCGGTCATCACTGTATGAGCTTGTCATGCTCCAACTGGTAAACGCTGGCGCTTCGGTGTCATGAATCGTATTTACCTTCAACTCTGAGATAAGATCCTTAAGCACTATCTCTTCGGTAAACGATCCAGATTCATTACTTAACACCACGTGGTAAGTGACGTTTTCACCCGGACGGTAGTACTCATCATCGACGGTCTTCTCTAGCTTGACCGACTCTGGCATCGCCAATAGCATCGCGCTTGCTTCTTGAGTTTCACCGCGGAACAACGCACTTGCTGTGTTCTCAATCTCGCCCGTTGCGTATTGATTCACCAAACCAGTGATGACGAACTCCACTTCATCATTCGCTGCAATGGTCAGCGTTGAATCGATGTCCGTATTTACGCTTGGAATATTGGTAATGTCAGTATCGGAACTGCCCTTGTTAACTTCGATACGCCACGAATCGAACGCTTTGACTGTCGTGCCATCTAAACGAACCACTTCAAGATCACTAATGGCATCTTTCACCTCGACATCTGTTGCTGGCACCGTACCTTCGTTCTTCACTTTGACGCGGAATGTCGCTTCTTTGCCCGGAATGTAGAACTCAGTGTCAGCGGTTTTCTCGATAGAGATACCTTGCGATTGAGGCTGAATAGTCGCGCTCGATTGTTGTGTGGTGCCATTCAAATCAGCGGTGGCAGTGTTGGTAATTTCACTCGCCGCTAATGGGTTGGTTTTCGCAGTAATGGTGAACTCAACAATGTCATGCGGCGCGATATCGATCACTGAACGAATGTCTTGGTTATCGATAGGCATTGGCGTGATCGTAGTGCGGCTGTCACTGTTGGTTGTTTCAATCGTCCAGCTTTCAAACGCTCGCTCATTAACCCCATAGATGTTGGTCGCTTTGATACCAGACAGGATGTCATCCAATTTAATGTCGTTATCGAAGCCATCGGTACCGTTGTAAACACGAACATGGAACACCGCGTCCTCACCCGGAATGTAAATTGGTGACTCTGCTGTTTTCTCAATCCAAACTTCTTCAGGTAGGGTTTCTAACGTTGCTGTTGCATCGGTAGTCGCACCGCCGAACTCAGCCGTCGCGGTGTTAATGATGTTAGCAACCGCACTGCTGTTGATTGTACCTGTGATGGCAAATTCAACCGTGTCACCAGGTGCAATATCAAGGTTGGTAGAAATGTCACCGTTTGGTCCTGGTACCGTTTCGATGTTGGTACGTGGGTCGCCTTTAGTGGTCACGATCGTCCAATCATTCAACGCTGGTTCCATTGCCCCACCCGAGGTTTCCACTTCAAGTGAAGAAATGATGTCCTCGACTTTTACATCGGCCGCAAAGCCAGAACCGTTGTTGGTCACTTTGACACGGAATGTAGAGAACTCTCCCGGCTGGTAGTAACGCTCATCGGTGGTTTTCTCTAGAACAATATCGCCCGGACGCGGTTTCAACGTTGCTGTTGCCGTCACGTCCTTACTGTTGTGATTCAACGTTGCGGTGTTAACAATGTCGCCCGTCGCTTCCGTATTGACTAAGCCAATAACGTAAAGGGTGATGGTGTCGTTCGGTGCAAGGTCGATGTTGTAATCGATATCCTTGTCAACAACGAGTGAGTTAGCATCGACTGTCGTCAGTGAACTGCCCGTAACATACTGAACCGCCCATTGTAGGAAGGCTTGGTTCGCCGAGCCATCAATGGTGTTCACGGTTAGCGCACCAATTTCATCTTTTAGGTTGATGTCATTCGCGTAGCTGTTACCTTCGTTGACAATTTTCAGAATGTAACCTGCTGCTTGGTTAGGGCTGTAAAACTCTACCATTGGCTCTTTGGTGAACGTTAAATCTGGGATCTTCGCCGTGCTGGTCGCTTCTGCAGTTTTAGTTGAACCGTTGTAGGTCACTTCAACTTGGTTGGTGACATCGCCCACCACTTCTGGGTCTAGATCCCCTTCTGCCGTAATAGTCACCACATCATTTGGACCGATGTCCAAGCTGCCATCTAAAAACTCACCAGTGGACGATGGGAACTTAGTGTCACCCGTCTGTGAAGATACATTGAAGAAGATGGTGCCAGATTCAAACGCTTTTACTGTTGCGCCAGTAATACTGGTTGAAGTGATGTCGTTGACCAGATCTTTGATCGCCACATCACTCGCCCAGTTGGCTGTGGTGTTTTCGATCTTGATGGTATATGTCAGCTTGTCACCTGATTCGTATTGGCTCTTATCAACGGTTTTATCGACCGTGAGATCAGCCGCTGCCGCCACATAAGTCGCATCCGCAGTTTGAGAGCCGTTTGAATCGCTCACTTCCACTACGTTGGTGATATCGCCAACAAGGTCCGCTTTTACAACACCTTCAACATGAAGTTTCACTGTGTGATCTGGGTGAATGTTGTAACGAATCTGATAACCATTGTCGCCAGTCACCTCAGAGCCCGCGATTGGTTGAGTCAGCGTTGGATCTGTACCATCAACACTCACTGATGTTGCTGACCAAGAATCAAACGCACGCACAGGTAATGTTGCGCCTGCTTTCTCAGCGCGAATCGTCTTCCAAAGGTCTGAAATCAGAACATCGGTCGCATAACCTGTACCGGTATTTTTCACCTCAATGTCGTAACCAATGGTATCGCCCGGATGGTAAATCGCAGGAGTGATTGAGGTGACTTTCGAAACTGCAAGTGTACCCGGTTCTGGATAGATGAACTTTTCACGTAAGTTGTATGTATAGAAATCGGTACTAGAGGCTAGTCTTCCTTTAATTTGGTTAGTGAACTCACCAACAGCATCATCGCGGACGTGGCCGACAACTTCGATAAGTATCTCTGCATTACCACTCATGGGAACATCCTCTACATTGATGTCCTTATCCGCGGGCGCAGCATTAATTAAATCAACTTTAGTAAAAGTAGCGTCAAGACCAGGGTCTACAATTTGCGCAGAAACTGTCCAATCTTTCAGCGCAACCTCTTCTTTACCACTTGCTGTTTGAACCTTGTAATCCGTAATCGTATCTTGAATATCAATCAACTCGTTATTCGTCGTCTCATTTCGAACTCGGATTTGATAAACAATTTCAGAACTGGGGGTATAGGTCGGTGTCGTCGTCGACTTCTCAGCTGTTAAGCTTGATGTGCCTTGATTCAAAGTAACATCATTACTATCCACTCCATCGATAGTCGCAACGTTTGTGATGGTTCCTGTTGCGTCGGTCGCTACAACACCATCAATCTCAAATACGACAGTATCAGTTGGCATCAAGTCAAACGTAGCATCAAGAGGCACGTTACCTTGATATTGGCCACTTATAGAGAAACGACCTGGGTCAGGAGCGCTAACAACCGCAACACTGTAGTCTGTGAACGCAGATCCTCCAAGGGATGTATCTATTTCGTTCAACTTATCTACGATGCTCACATCGTTAGCAATACCTTCACCTGTATTTTGAACAGTAACCTGATATTGAACCTGCCCGCCAGGGTTATAGTGACAGTCTGTGCCTGTATCAGACGGGAACGTACAACTTGGACCAATTTCATCCGCGGTAGTACCAATAACAGTTTTGGTCACAACCAGAACAGGAGCAACTGGTGGAATTACATCCGTTGTATCACTTTGGTTGCCTGCTTTACCCGTGTTGCCATCGATATCACCAAGTGCATCTGGGCGAACTTTACCAGTAACCGTAAACTCAATGACTTCTTCCGGAGCGATATCGACTAACAGATCAAGATCATCAGTTGCATCATAAGATTCGATGTAAGTGTCTTGTGTTCCCGTTGTACCTGTTGAAGTAAAGGCATGAGAGATGTTCGTCTCTGAGAACGCAGATTTCGTCGTCCCGCCAATCACCTCAACGCGAACGTTAGAGACGATATCTTGGATAACGGTTTGGTCACGCCACACGGGTTCGGTGTTGGTTACCGTGAATTTATAGACGACCTCATCTCCCGGTTTGTAGGTGTCACCGGATGCATAAGATTTGCCATCGATAGAGACAATTTCTTTGTTCACCGACAGGTTACTGCCCTCTGGCGTGACTTTCGCAGAATTGAAGTTGCTACCGTTGTATTTCGGAGTCGCAACAATCTGGTCAAGCGCATCTTGGCGGATCTGTGACTCCATGACAAAGTCAATCCAACCACCCGGTGCAATCGAAAGTACAGGAATATCGATGTCTGCATTTGCGCCGCCGGTATAGCCATCAATTAGCGTCGTCGCTTCACCCGAGGTCGTCGCGGTGACTGTCCAACCATATTGGTCAAATGCAGGTAGCGTTTGTGAGTCAGATTCGCCCGCCGCGTTTTGCGCGACACGCACTTTGACGTTTGAGAACAACTCTTTCAGTGATTTGTTGTACTCCAAACCTTTACCATTGTTCTCAATGCGCAAGTGGTAAGCGATTTTTTCACCGTCTGTCGTATGGTTGTATGTAGTCTTGAGTGTTGACAGTGATGTATCGGTGTATGCTTTGTGCGACTTGATAATTTTTACCGGTAACATGTTCACGGGTTCTGACGGTAAATTATGACTGTTGTCTACCACAGCGACGTTGAGAATTGGGCCAACGGCTTTCTCACTGATCTTCGCTTTGATGGTGTAAGTAACAAAGGTTCCACCTGTCGCGAATCCGTTTGCGGCTAAGTTGAACTTAGTGTCGATATCTTTGTTATTGCTGACTGAGCCTGCATCACTGATACCACTCGAATCGGTACTGGTCATAATGGTCCATGAATCAAATGCATGGCCTTTACCACTTCCATCGAAGTAATCGGTCTGGATCTTGCTGATTTCATCCTTGATTGGCATCTCACTGATGTGAACGTTGTTCAGGTTCTTCAATGAGATTTCATACTCGATGTAACCACCCGGCGTGTAACCACCACTTAACTCGGTAGTGCCATCCTGATCGTAGATTTTGGTGACATGTTTTGAGAAGTCGTATTTCTCAGTAGACGCTTTGGTCTCCGCACTCACAGTATCACCATCGACAGTAAGCAAGTTTAAGATCTCACCGACGGCGTTGTCGTTCACCTTAGCTGTGACAACATATTCAATAGTTGTGCCTTTAGGGATTGACGCATGAGTATCGATGTCTGCGTTATCAGCAATCTTGCCATCCAGGTCGAGAATAGCCGCGGAGCTACCACTGACGATCCTTGGAACAACCGTCCAACCTGAGTCAAACGCTTTACCACTTGAGCCATCGACAAGGTCTACCATAACATTAGACAGTCGGTCGATAACGGGAATGTTGTATGCGCTACCTTTGCCATCGTTTTCGATCGTTAAGCGATAAACCAGCGGTTGCCCCGGTTCGTAACTTGATTGATCTACCGTTTTGGTAAACGCCAAATGATAGTCATTCGGAATGACCGTAATACCACCAATAGTAATTGTTCCAACTGCATCTTCGCGTACGATACCTTCAACTTGGTATGTCACCGAGTCACCGCCTGCAACATCAATCGTTGTGTCAATGTTTTGGTCATTTGCAACGATGCCATCCAGCGTACCATCGGTCGTGCCGTCGCCACCATTTGAATCGTCTTTAGACACATCTACAGTGAAGCCTCTATCAAATGGCGTCTTCAAGTCTCCATTCAACAACTGAGTCGTCACACCATTAATATCTTCTTTTACTTCATGGTCATTGACATAGCCCGTTTGGGAAGAAACGGTCACTTGGTAGGTTAAAGTATCGCCTGGTGAGTAGAATTTTGATTCCACACCGTTAACCAATAGTTTTCTGGATTCACTAAGGCCATTGCCAACGCGGTTCATTTCGTGATGAGACACGTGGGATTTTTCGTTTACTTTGCCACGTTCACGATACACATAAGCATCATTCTTAATTTTGTCATCTAAGTTTCCGAACGAATCTTGAGAACCTATCACATTATCTTTAACGTGAGCTTTGATGTAAAAGACTCGCTCCGCTTTCCCCTCAAGCGTCATGGTGTTCGAATCATCACCCGGTGGGTAGATAAAATCTTCGGTAGTTTTAGATTGAAAAGTGCCATCACCATCGTAATCAAACTGCCAGTATTCAAAAGGACTTTTGTTTTTGTCATCCTCAATTTGATTGTCTTTGTCATTCGCCAACGTGGCACGGATTTGACTTATAGGGTCAACCACTTTTAATCCTGATTCTGAGTTTTCACCATTGTTTATAACATGTATTTCATACGTCACGTCTTCACCGGGAATAAAGTTTACTTTATCCGCAGTTTTAAGGATTGAAACGTTGAGATTTAAATCAGATAAGCTACCAACTTCTGCTGATGATGATTGCTTAAGGTTGGTGGAAGGGTCATAAATTTCAACAGTATTAGAGATTTCTTCTCCAATATAAATATCGTCTCTCACAAGCGCGTGAATATTGAAGACAACATAACCCGCTGTACCATTTATTTTTGGGTCAATGTCTACAGCGGTATCAAGATTCTTGTCGTTAGAATACTCGCCAGCATAACTACCCGTGTGAAATGGCACATTGTTCGAGTCGGTACTTGAGGTAATCTCCCACTCAGAGAAAGCGTTCAACCCCAGAAGGTCATCAGTCACTAATACTTCATTCGCATATCCTGAACCTGTGTTTAAGATAGTAATTTTGAAGTCCACCCATTTTCCTGGTACGAAGCTATCATTTGGTGTTGTTTTTAAAACGGTTACTTTCGGTTGACGCGGAACCACAACAGCCTTAGCACTTGAACTTTTTAGAATATCCGAATCCGGCGTTCTTATCTCGGCGGTGTTGTCAAAGCTTGTAAATAGGATTTCATCCTTGTTAGAACGATCTATCTGAGCGACGATCGTATACAACACTTCGACGTTTGGCGGGATTTGGGCCGTAGTGTCTAGGTCTGTGTTATCGCTGAAGGTACCAACATCTGTATAAGCAGGATTGCCATTGAGACGAGGGTCATCCGAGATGATTTCCGCACTGATCTTCCAAGATTTAAATACAGCTTTCGTTTTACCATCTGGCTCCAGTATACCAGCGGTGATCGTCGACAATGAATCTTTCACAGCGACGTTTGTCGCGTAACCGTTCTCTTTGTTGTTTTTCAAACTAATTTGATAAGTGATTTCTGTCTCTGGTTTAGAGTAACTAGTTTGCCCATCATGAAAGCTCGTATCAGTATTGGTCTTAACACGTTTGTTTAACTCAATCGCAAAATCACGAGGATCAGAACCACGGTCGGCATAGACAGAGCCATCCACCGTGACTTCGTTTGAGATATGACCATTTGCAATTGGGTTAGTGTCGGCAACGATGGTGTATTCGATATAGGAGTGAGGTTGAAGCGTTGCGATGACATTTAAATTATCAGGGTGTTTAACTTCTCCAGTAATCCCCGTATTTGAAGCAGTTGCTGGTGTACCGTCGTCTTTAAACGCTTCAGCGGTGATCGTCCAATCCGAATAAGCATTGATTTCTTTGCCGTTGATATCGGTTGTTTTCACTGAGTTCAGGTCATCTAGCACCTGAACTTGGTTTGCAAAACCATCACCGTCGTTCGTCACGGTAATGGTGTAAGTAAGAGTCTGGCCTGAAGAGTAAAAACGGCTATCTACATCTTTACTTGCGCGTAAGTTGTCATCTGGGGTTTGAACACCCGAGCCTTCTTCAGTGACGTTGTCGTTAGAACAACTTGGGTCGTCATCAAGAATGAGACCTGTGCTGGTATCATTGGTTTTCGCAGTCAGCTTATACTTGATGGTTTTACCCGGAGCGATATCCGGGGTTAGCGAAAGTGGACTCGACGTCCAAGTACCGTAGCTAAAGGTACCTGGGTCCGAGCCATTCGAATCTTCACCCGAAATAACCTCTACTTTCCACTGTTCAAAAGCTTGGGCATCGCCTGCGCCACCCGCTTGCTCAGTCTTAACACACGTCAGGTTATCTTGGACTAACAGGTTGTTGGCAAAGTATTTTGATGAGCCATTTGTAACGGTAATTTCGTACTCAATTTCACCGCCTGGTACATATTCCGATGCAGAAGTCGTTTTGGAAATAGAGATATCAGAATCGGTCACACTCAACACTTTTTCAGCATCAACCGTATCCGAAATACTGGAGCTTTTGACCAATGAGCCTGAGTCATCCGTTACTGAAGCAGTAAAGCCTTGCAAGGTGCCAATCGTGATTGGAGTAAGGGTTGCTTTAATTTGGTAAGTGATCGACTCACCCGGATAGATAGAAACGGTATCGTCAAAATCGACATCCGTCTGCGCGCTGCCTTGGTAGTCAGAAAGTGAGTTACTGCCAATGCTTGAAACCGTGATTTCCCAAGTCGTGAAGGGGTTACCATCCACATCGGTGTTGTTGTAAGAAGGGGATAAATTGTTAGCTAAACCATTGCGGCTAACTAGGTCTTTAATGTTCTGTTTTACATGATAATTATGAGCAATCGCGCCACCGTTGTTACTCACTTTCAATTCAAAATCCACCTCACCGTTAATCAGGTATGGCGATGTTGAGTTGAGCGTGTGTTCCAGTGCAATTTCAGGATCAGATGGAGGCGTTGATAGTGGGTTGCCGTCGACCTTACCAGCACGAGTCGTGGAGCTTGCTTGGGTATCAATATCGGAGATTAAGTCCGCAGCAACCGTTGCTTTGATGGTGTAAGTAATGTAGCCACCAACAGAGATCTCCGCATCGGTGACTGACAAATCTCCCGTTGTTGCAAAGGTACCCGCATCGCTCCCTGATGAAGCCACGGCACTAATGGTCACGCTGCTAAATGCACTCCCTGTTGAGCCATCTAATTTTTGTCCTGTTAAAGACGCAAACTCTTGCTCAATATCTAATCCTTTAACCGCATAAGCACCGTTATTGGTTGCCGTTAAAGAATAAGTCAGTGTGCCGCCAACATCGTATTCGGTCGGGCTAACGTATTCTTCCAGAAGATAATCGTATTCAGCCGGAGGGAAAGTAATTGTATCTGGGTTAGTAAAAGTCGTCTCTGTGCCGGAAACCGTTCCTTTTACTTCGGTGTTGCCAAGAACAATATCTTCAGCAGCATCATCAGCAACCGTCGCTTCAATTTGATAAGTAATACGCCCTAACGGTAATAGGTTTGCGCCGGTCACATTCAGGTTGCTATTGCTAGAGGAGTAAGTACCTGCATTGGTTCCTAGCGTATGAGTATCAGTGATCTTGACACTACTGAATGCTCTATTCGAACCAGACATCACATCCCAAATGGCGTTCGTTACTGAGACATCACTGATCGTGCTGATCGTCGTGTTTCGAACTTCAATCGAGTATGTAATGACCTGTCCATTTTCGTAGGGCAGACCGAATGTTGGATTAAAGGATATTTCTATTTCGCCTGCAGCTAATGCATTTTCAGAGTAAAAAAAAGCAATCAATAACAAGATAACACTAATCTTAAACATTGATGTAATGCTTTCCAACTTGTATAAATTTTTATTAGTCATTTTTAAGAAAGTATAATCCATAAAAATATAATATTTAGCGTAATAACACTGTTGAATTTAAAATAATAAAAATAAAAACCAAAATTAATCCCTGTTTTTCATGATAAATACACAACATTATTATCAGCCTAATGGCACAAAGTAATTTATATTTAAAATATAATAATCAATTGCAAATAGTAACAATAAATAAAATATATTGTTATATAAAGAATAGTTATCAGATTTGTCTTACAAAGAAATAAATGTATGGCTACAAAGTGGTAAGTAAAAAAATGCACATGATAATTTGTTTGAATCGTACACATGAATAAAACCACCATATATTCATTAAATCTATCATTCGAAAAGATTTTAATAGAAACCTCAGATGGGATTCGGATAAGTAATTTAAGCTATTATTCCTACCGTGACCTTTCACAACCTACATAACCTTTCGATTGGGTATAGACTCGAGCTTTATGTTGTTCTAACAGGTGATAAATCCCACCGACCAAAGCCAAGTTAAATTTTTATCCCAAAGTTCGTTTCCTTTTTTAACTTTCAGAAAAATTACAATATCTTCGCTATTTACCATACCACACTTTTCTATCTCCCTTGCGACAATACTTTGAACTACAGTACACCTGTAACATGACAGTAAGTTCTCAGCCTATTTCTTCAATAATTAATATCTAATCGTAATTACGTGTCGCTGACTACACCGGGTGAACTATATAAATTAACAACGCAATCTATTTAAAGCTTTTTAATTTTTTTGAGTTGTAAGAACGATAATTCCTGTATTTATATTTTAAATTTCCCTATACAATATTATAAGATTTTATATGATAATTAATGACGATATAACGTCGTATTTATTTAATAAAACACATTACCAACAATAAAATAAGATTGTAAAAAAGAAAAATTTTAAATTTACTGATATGATAATACATTTTTATTTTACAGCAAGGTTTAATGTACTTTATCTGAAATACTTAATACTCCATATTGTTTATTTTTAAAAAGTATCAAATAATTCATCCAAGTTACTAATACTAAAAAATTATGGATATAAAAATAAATTATCACTAAGTTTTCAAAAATGCTCTAAGATACAAACTATGAAAATGAATAGAGTACTATATGACATTTCTACCACAGTTAACCTAAAAATAATTAGCTAGTAAAATATTGATATTCTTCACTAGATCAGAAAAACTAAAAATTACAAACATACGACTTTAAGAAAAAAACCTAGACTTTAAACTGTTTATTTAATGATGATATGTAATTGGATTCGATACTCTTTGACAATACTCTTCAAAAAGCACTTAGAAATTACTCCTCTCTGAAGGCGCGATTCATGCTTTCTGTAATTGGCTTTATTAGGTAGCTCAATGGCGTTCGTGGCTCAGATAAAATCAGCACTTCGGCATTCATGCCTGAGGTTAAACGGGCTTTGTTGCGTAATTCGATGGAACTAAATCAGGAAGTTACGATCTGATCGGTTACATCAGTTAATCATCGTAGCC